>JAITHA010000043.1 GCA_031280235.1 Puniceicoccales bacterium
CGCGGGCGCATGTTTGCCGCGGGCACGGCGGCGCTCGCGCGGCACGGCTTTGCGCACTTCACCCGCAAGCATTGGCGGCGCAGCACCCTCGAGCGCTCGCTCTACAACCGCACCGCCCAGGGGCCGCACGACCTGCTTGCCTTTGGCTCCGGGGCGGGCGGGCGCATCGGGCGGTTTTCCATCGCTGTCGAGCGCGACATTGCGCGCTACGAGGCCGCTGTTCTCGCCGGTGAAAAACCCCTCGCCAGCGTCCAGCCGACGCCACCACCGTCGCCCTTTCGCACGATGCTTTCCGAGTGCGTCGAGTCGTGCGCTTTGCCCAAGCTGGAGCATTTCCCCGAGGGTGCCCAGGGCGAGGCGCGCATCGTTTTGAACCAATGGCACACGGCGGGATTGTTGACCACCACGCCCCGCGAACAATGCCCGGCGCCGCCCACCGCCGGATTGCACATGACGCTTCCCGGCACTTTCTGGGCCGAGCACCTGCAACGTTTGCTCGTCCAGCTGTGCGCGGGAAAATAGACCCCATGTGTTCGAACTGATTCGCGCCGGACACACTGTCAGGGAAATCAGCAAGGCAACAGGGGGGTTCCCAAAGTGCGATGAAGCAATGGGCTGCCAAGGCTGATGCGTTGACACCGAAAAGCGGCAACGCACGCAGCCCTTGCCCAAGAGGACGCCCCGCTGGTACTTCCCGGATCAAGCAAAATTCCCGCGGGCGAGATGGATGCCGAAACTTAGCGCGAGTAGGGCAAATTCGCAGACGATGATCGTCGGCCCTGTGGGCAAATCGAGCTTGTATGCGGCGAGGAACCCCCCGAGCGCAGCGATGATGCCAAGCAACGCGGAAATCAGGAAAATCTGACCCAAAGTACGCCCTTGGAGGCGCCCCCCTAAGGCGGGCAAGAGCATCATCCCGAAGCAAACCAGAGGGCCAGCCATGAAAACAGCGGTGGCGATGATTAGCCCAATCAGGATGAACAAGAGGGTGTCCCAGAAGACAGTGCACTGGCCGATAGCACGGGCGAAATCTGGATCGTAGCTAGCGAGGGCAAACTCATGGCTAAAGAGCACGAGCAGCCCCACGGGGAGAATCAGAAAAGGCGATCCCAGCCAGAATTCATATGAGCTGATGGAGACGATCTCGCCACGCAATATACCATTCAAGCCATGCCCTGTGTGCGGGTTACAGGAGAGCAGCAGCACAGTGGCGGCCCCAGCGCCAATATAGAGCGCGCCTTGCCAAGCATCGCCGATGCTGCGTTTCTCACGGGCAAACCAGGAGAGGAAGAACAGCGTGGCAAGGGTGAATACGAGCGCGCCGAGTAGGGCAAAAATCTCATGCGTGGCCCCTTCCCGATGCCAGAAAGAGGCGAGGAATAGCCCGGACGCAAGGCCCGTGGACGAAACCTGAGGTAGGGTCACCCCAAGGAAACTCTGGCGGCGCGCTACCAGGAAACAGCCCGCAAACGGCGCCGTCATGCCGAGAAGAAGCGTGCCTGCCAGAGCATGCCTAAACAGAAACTGCGGTGAGAGAATTTCGCGTGCGAACTCGAGCATATGGAGATGGGCGCGCCGGGCCACAGATGAGACTCAGCGCAAGGCCCGTTCAATGGCGGCAACATTGTGTTCCATCAAGCCGAAGTAATCATCGCAGCCCGTTGCGCCGCCGACCAGCAGCGGCAGCCGCAGCAAGCGAGCATCACCCTCGCGGGCGACGCGCTGGCAAATGCGCGCCGGACGGTTGGGTTCAGCGATGACGAGGCGGACACCACCAGTCTTCATCCCGGCAACCAAACTCTTGAGGTGCGCGGCAGAAGGCTCGACGCCGGGTTTGGGCTCGACTGTCCCCGCCAATTCCAGCCCGAAGGCTTTCAGAAAATAATCGAATGACTTGTGGTAGGTGACTACACGGGTGCCGCAATACGGGGTGAGGCGTTTTTTCCAGAGAGTGTTTTTCTTGCGCAACGTAGTCACAAAACTCTCAGCACGTTTCCGGTAATTACCAACCCGTTCGGGGTCGAGCCGCGAGAGGCGCGTAGCAAGCGCATCGGCAACCTGGCAAGCAAGCTCAGGATCCAGCAAATAGTGCGGGTTGCCATAGGGGTGCACGTCACCTTGCGAGCGATCGAGTTTCCCGGTGGGCACTTCCATGAGCGCAAGATTTTCCGCTGCGACAAAACGCCCGGATGCGCCGGGCAGGATGCGGGCGTTGCGAGCGTTGTTGACCAACGGCGGGAGCCAGCCGATCTCCAAGTCTGCACCGCCCTCGACGAGCAGCTCCGTCTTGTTGAGCAGGCGAATGAAGCTGGGGCGGGCGTCCACAAAGTGCGGATCCTCGGTGCCGCGCGCGAGGCAGGTGACCTCCACATCCGTCCCACCAACGGCCTCGATAATGGCGCCGAGGTCAGGCGTCGTCGCCACGACGTTGACTTTGGCACTAGCGGAAGTGTGCAAGCCGAGCATCAGGGCCAGAAAAAGAAAATACGTTTTCATCTGTGTGAATTATTATAAAGAAAGGGCGTAGGTTAGAATTTGTGAGCGCCGTGGCTGCCAAGCAGAAACTCGATTTGCAGCCAGACGCTGTGCGCGTCGCGGAAACCAGCCACTCCGCCATTCCCATGGTCGTAGTTATACTGAAGGCGGATGCGGGAAAACTCCGTGGGGTACCATGTGAGCGCCGGCGATACGCGCCAGCGGATGGCGCGAGACTCGTCACGCGCGCCATGCAAGAGCCCTTCGTAGCTCCCACGCTCGAGTGGGGCAACGTAGTCAGCGCGCAGGCTCGCCACCCAGCCTTCCTTGAAGCCGTAAGACGCTTGGGCGTAGGCACCCCAGTCCCACACCGTCTCGCGCGGCAGTACGTGGATGTGCATATGCTCGCCTTCGCCATGCTCTAGTTCCGCACGCGCTGCTGTGTAGCCGCGGAACAGCATCTCGGTCTGAAAGCTCACGAAGGGAAAACCCTTGTTGTGGCTGGCCGGTTTCCACTTCCAGAAAAGGTCGACACCGTAGAGCTGGGTACGCGCGCCGTCACCGGTCGCGTTGGGGCCCCAAGCACCCGAGAGGCCAGCGAGGAAGGTCTGCGTATCCGTCAGGTCAACGGAGGCCGCGTAGCGCGCCGTGTAGAGCAGGTCACCGATGCCGTGAACGCCGGTCTCGACGGCGGGCCGTCCATAGGGATCCATGCCGTGGTGGTCGTGGCCGTGGTCATGGCCGCCCTCACCTTCCGCTACACCACGAAAACTGTGTGCGGTCTCGCCAGCACTGTTTTGCACACCCACATAAAATTCCGAGTAAAACGGTGTTGGCACGAGCCACGAAAGCCGTGCACCCGGGTTGCGCAGACCGTCAGGCCCGAGGAAGCGCGCGGAGACCAGTGGCGCGTCCACAAAATCCCATGAGTGCGGGTGCTGCGCATTGATGCGGCCAAACTCGGTGAAGTAGTGCCCGGCCTTTAGCTGCAAACCGTTGGGTAGCGCGAGCGTCTCAACGTAGACTTCTTCCAACTCCAAGTAAGACTCGCCGTGAGTGTTCAGCCCATAGACGATGTTGCTCATTGCACGAAAATAATTGTCCACGTAGCCTTCGAGAACAAGCTCCGCGCCTTGCACAGTGAAACCGCGCTGCGCTGGATCGTGTCCGCCCATTTGGACGGTACCCGCGTCGCGCTCCGTGGATGCGCCAGCAGCCACATCGGTTATCAGCGAGAGGTTTAGGTAAGATGCCCCAGAGCGGGCAAGCGTCAAGGTGGACGGCGTTTCCTGGCGCGTTTCAGGCTTAGTCTGCCCGGCGGAAACCTCCGCGCGCAGCAGTGAAAGTGGTGCCCCAAGGGACAGGCCAGCGGTTAAAAAGCTAAGAGAGTATCGATTCATAGACGTAGAAAAAGCGCGAATGAAAATCAAAAGGGACTCAAAAGCAAGATCTTTTGAGTATCATTTGAGACTTTATTTGCGTCGCCAAAATGGCGTCACAACGGCTGTAGCGAACCTGAATTGGGTAGTAAAAAGCCTACTGCTACCCATGCTCACCACCTTCTCATGGAAGAAGAAAAGCACGTGATTGCCCCGGCAAAGCGGCCTACACGCCGAGTGAATACGACGCCGTGGTGGATGCGCCCTGCCTTGTGGGTCGCCGCACACTTGATGCGCCTTTGGCTGGCGAGCTTGCGCATCCACTTTCCGGAAGCGCAGCGCAAGCTCTTTGAAGAACAGAGCGGGCGCCTTATCCTCTTTTGGCATAACCGCATCTTTATTTCCCCAGAATTGCGGCGGCGTTTTTGTCGAAACATCCCGATAAACGGCCTCGTCAGCGCGAGTAAGGACGGTGCTTGGCTGTCCGCCTTTTTCCGTAAGCTCGGTGTGAGTAGTATTCGTGGCTCAAGCAGTTGGCGCGGCGGGGTGGCGACGCTGGAAATCCTGCGCAAGCTGAAAGAGTGCGAAGACGTGGCCATCACACCTGATGGCCCGCGCGGCCCCTGCTATCACTGGAAAGACAGCGCACCACAGATTGCTCTAAAAGCCGCCTGCCCGGTAGTCTTGCTCAGCTCGCGCTACCACTGGGCCTACCGTCTGAAAAGCTGGGATGGTTTCTACCTGCCAATGCCCTTCTCGCGCGTGGATCTGGCACTGGCCGTCATCCCACCAGACGACCCGCGCCGTGCCCTGCCCGCGCAGGAATTCTCGGAGGAACTGCGTCGTGGCTTGGTGGCCCTCACGCAGGATTGAGGCCCCCGAGCCGGGCGAAATCCTGTGCCGATATGATACAAGTGCGCAGGGGGTTTCTCGGGAAAAAGTATATACTTTCAAATCTTTGGGCAGGCCTTTCTTGACCTTGGCCTCGGAATTTTGGTTCATACGCTGGAAATGCGTAGGATTGGGAAATTGGAATTTGCCATGCGATACACCAGAGTTGCCATTCCGGCGCCTCTGCGCAGGGCTTTGCTGTTTGCCATTCTTGCACATGCTTTAGTTTTTCTTTTGGCAAACCCCGTCGTCACTTTTGTGAAGATGGAGAATGCGCCGCCCACCACGCGTTTTTCGATGGGGCGGCCCAGCGGGGAAAGTACAAACATCGCTTTGGACGATTGGAAACCGCTTTACCTGCCGACGCTGTGGAATTACGGGCAGGACGCGCCCGGGCACAGCATGACGGAGCTGGACATAGCGCTGGGAGAGACGCCACTGGGAGCCTTTGCCCCGATGCTACGCGTGGAGGAGGGCGTGCCCCTGCCCTTGTTTGATGAGGGAGAAGAGGCGGCCCAAGGGCCCACGCTCGACGCCCTGTTCGCGCTTTCGTTTTGGAATGTAGCGGCGACGCTTGGGCGGCAGCCTGTTCCGGACTACGCGCCTACGCTGGCACGGCAGGCCTTCATGCGTGTGGAGGACGCGACTACCGGGCGCACCGTTTTTGAGAAGGCGATTTCGCTGGGGCTCTCTGCGGAAGAAGTCGGCGTGGTCTGGGAACCGGCAGCGTTTTCTTATTGGGTTGATTTACACGGGGTAGTGGGCGCGGCAGAGCCCTTGCCGTTGGAGGCTGGAGGGCACGGCGGCTCAGGGAATGCCACCGTCGACAACGCGATGAGACTTTTCCTCGCGAATGCTGGCCTGGCTGCACGCCTTGGGCCGGGGCACTACCGAGTGCTCATTGGGCCTTGAGTTGTCGCGCGTATTTGCGGCGCAGTGCAAGGCGGTGGATCTTGGCGTTGTGGCGCACGTCAACTGGGAATTTTTTCTCAAAAAAAATACGCTGAACCTGCCGCGTGATTTCGTGGCCTGCGCCGAGTTGGAGGAGCTTGCTGACGAAACGCGCTCTCTCTGCGGCGTTGTTAGGAAAACTCTCCGGAAAAGGCTCGACGAGGAGGATGGGCTCTTGCGCACCGGGTGCACCAAGGCCGATGAGGGCCGTGCGAAAAACCTCGGGAAGGACATTGAATATGGCCTCACAAGCCTCGGTGCAAAGTATGCCCTGGGGCGTTGTGACACGCTCCGCCTTGCGTCCGAGGAACCAGAGGCGCCCCTTGGCATCAAGGCGCCCGAGATCGCCCATGCGATGCCAGAACACACCATCGCCCTCGGGAATTTTTGCCATGGCTGTGGCCTCCGCATTGTTGTCGTATTCGCGCGAGGTGGAGGCACTCCGCACGATGATTTCTCCTATCCCGCCCGCCGGGCATTCGCCAGCCTCAATGAGCGAACCCAGAGGGGTATCGCTCAGCGGGATAATTTTTACGCAGACACCTGGCAGTGGATACCCGACGCAAGTGCCGCCGCCACGAAGCGTTTCCTGCCAAGTGTCGTGGATGATTTCCGTGGCCTCAATGCTGGTGACGGGAAGCGATTCTGTCGCCCCGTAGGGGGTGTGGATGGCGGCGTTGGGTAGAGCGGCGCGCATGGCGTGCAAGAGGCGAGGGTGCACGGGCGCGCCCGCGACGAGTACGCAGCGCACGCTTGGCAAGGTGACGCCATGCCGGGCACAGTAGCGGGCGAGCCGACTCCAGAGGGCAGGCGAGCCGAAGCTGTAGGTGACCTTGTCTTGCGTGATGGCGTGGATGATTTTTCTCGGGTCAACGAAGGCCGGGCGCGATGGATTCATCTCCGGGGTGATCGTGGTAGTCCCGAGGGCGGGATTGAAAAGGGCAAAGACCGGGAGCATGGGCAAATCCACCTCTCCGGGCTGAATGGCATACGCATCACGCACGAGGGCGAGCTGCGCGTCGAGCATCCCATGCGTATAGCACACGCCTTTGGGCGCGCCCGTGGAGCCAGAGGTGAAGAGGATCGCAGCCGGGCTGTCTGGAGAGGCGTCGAAGAGCGTGTCTGGGCTGGCTTTTGAGGAGACCACATCCCGGGCAAAGCGGGTACAGGCGATGCGAACCCGGGTACGTACACAGCGAAAAGTCGATGGGAAAAGACGCGTCATCGCCAAGGCGAAAGGTGAGCCCACGAGTGCCTCCGGGCGTGTGTTGCGCACGCAGCACAGGAAGGCCCGCAGGCCCATGCCCGGGTCGATGGCGACGGGGACGGCGCCCAGTTTCAAGAGGGCAAACATGCTCAAAAGCAAGTCTAGGCCCGGACGTGCAAGGAGGAGGGTGCGCGTGCCCGGAGAGATGCCGTGTTGCACGAAGAGAGCCGCTGCAGCGGCGCTCTCGCGATCGAGTTCAGCAAAGCTGCGGCTAGTGTAGCGGATGGTGCCAGTGGCCTTATCGACGCCGACGGGTACCTTCACGGCGCAGAAATTGGGATTGCCTTGGGCGGCGAGGCGCAAGTGGCGGGCGACGTTGGCGGTGGCGGGTCTCATACTGTTGGTCGGAAAGAAAAATTTCCCCAGCCCTTGCATGGGTGGGGAAATTCCTGATGCACTCATGAGTGGCAGAGAGCGCTCAATAATCGTAGTCTGTAAAGGTGATCAGGCCCCAGAAGAGGCTCACTTCCGTGCCAGAGAAATCGCGAGATGCGCCATAGTCTGTTGACGGTGTGTGGATAGTAACCTGGGAAACTGGCCGATAGGAATTTGGCGAAGTTTTCACGATGCCGAAGAACAGGTTGTGGGCAGGCTCAACTTGGGCGGATGGCCCGTACTCTGCGGTGTCGTAGGCTTGCCCGCAGCCTTGGAGCAGCATGCCCACCGTCCCTGCGACGGCAAACAGTGAAAGAGAAAAAAGTTTTTTCATGAGATAAAAAACGGAGGGTGAAGCGTTGTTGGAAGTGATTACGCCGAAGAAGTTCGCAAAGCAGATGCGCGGTGTAAAGTTTTTTTTGAGGCTGTGCTGCTGTTTTTTCGAGTGCGGGCTAGTTACTGCTGGGGTTGTCTGGTGCCTCGGCGAGCAAACCGAGGCCGGGGTCTTTCCTGAGGAGGAAGGCGCGCCAAAGGGCCACACCACTCTTCTCGCACAAAAGGCGCCCGTCCACTTCGGAAACTACCCAGGCGTTTTGGCGTAACTCGTTGTCCAGCTGGCCCGGTGACCACTCCGCCCAACCAAAAAAGGCCCGCACAGGCATACCCAGCGTGATGAGCATTTCTCGGGCATCCTCCTTGCTTACACCAAAGTGAATATGGAAATTCTCATCCGAGGTGCTATGCCAGCAACCGAAAGCAAGTCTACCTTTGCCGACGGGACCTGCCTCGTGAACGGGGAGCGTGTGCAGCGGAGTGTTGGCAAAGCCTGGGGCGAGATCGCCGAGTGTTTTCCCGGGCACGATGCGATTCACGATTATCCCGCTCGCGCCAGTGCTGTCATGTTGGCAGAGCCAGACGACGGTTCTGCGGAAGGCATCGTGGTGCAGCCCCGGGTGAGATATGAGGAGTTTCCCAGAGAGGGAGGCAGGCTCGGAGTTGTTCTTCATGGCCGGAGTCGGGTTACGGTTTTCCCGCAATTTTTGTGATGGTGACGTGCGCCTGAGCAAAGAGCTCGGCCACGAGCGGGTCATTCTTGTAATCGTGCAAGTACTTGACTGCGCTGATGCCAGCGGCGGCAAGGATTTTGGCACAGCCCACACACGGATAATGGGTCACATAGGCGGTGGCCCCTTCGAGGGCGACACCGCGCTTGGCGGCGTCGGCGATGGCATTTTGCTCGGCGTGGACAGTGGCCTGTTCATGCCCATCGCGCACGTGAGACTGGTGCGGCGCGCCCGGGAGGAAGCCGTTATAGCCGGCGGCAATGATGCGGTTGGGGTGTTTGCCGGAGGAGACGATGAGGCACCCGACGTGGAGGCGATCGCAACTGGAGCGACTGCTAATGAGCACAGTGGCCGCCATGAAATACTCGTCCCACTTGGGGCGCCCCCAGGAGCCGACGAGGGCATCTACGGCGTGGATGATCCCGCTGGTGGCACCGCCTTCGCCAGCTGGAGTAGCCTGGGGTGACAGGCCAGATAGATCGCAATCAGTGCACATGTGGTATGGCTTGGGTTGGCGTGGCGTGAGGGCTGCTGCGTGGAGCGCCGGGTCAATGGCGGGATTTGATGATTTCCACGAAGGCATCTTCCAACCGACGCTCTTCGCGATGAAAATCGATGACAGGGATGCCATCCTGCACCATGCGTCGGAGAGATTCCGCGATGTCCTCCGAGCGAGTAAGCATGCACCGCAAGCGCGCACCATTGCGGAGAGTCTCCTGCATGACCCAGCCAGGCTGGAGAAGGGTCCACTCGACGAGCCGCTCGGGCGAGCCCGAGACAATGACGAGGAAGCTGGCCGCGCCCTGGGCGTCCGTCCCAGTTTTCAGGGTCTCGGCAGAGCCGTGGTGGATGAGCTGGCCGCTGTCGATAAAGAGGAGGGAATCGCACATTTCTTCGAGCTCGGAGAGGATGTGCGAGCTGATGAAGAGCGTCTTGCCGCGCGCGACAAGGAGACGCACGAGGTTCTTGAACTCAATGCGCGCCTTGGGGTCGAGGCCCGCTGCGGGCTCATCAAGGATGAGGAATTCTGGATCGTGCAAAAGCATGCGCCCAAAGCAGACGCGCTGCCCCATGCCCTTGGAGAGTTTGTTTACCATGCGGTCGGCGATAGGGGCGAGCTCGGCAAAGGCCATAATGTCAGCAATGCGTCCAGCGCGAACATCTTTCCTGATGCCACAAGCGCGCGCGTAGAAGTCGAGATACTCGAGCACGCTCATGTTGGCGTAAGTGCCATAGGCGTCCGGCATCCAGCCGATGTGGGCGCGTGCGGCCCGTGGGTCGTCAGCCAAGTCGATCCCCTTGATGGCTACGGTGCCACTGTCGGCTTCATCAAGCGTGGCCATGATGCGCATGGCGGTGGTTTTTCCTGCCCCATTGGCGCCAATAAAGCCCACGACTTGGCCAGGTAAAATGTCGAAGGAAATACCGCGCACGGCATGTACCTTGCCGAAACTGCGGGCGAGCTCCCGTACGCGCACGATGGGTTCCCGGAGAGGCGGAGGCTGTGAAAACTCGGGGATGGGAGGCATCATGAACATGGCGCGTTGTTTAACACGGCGATCACCTGTTCATGCAACCAGGGATTTGCCGTGACAATGTTCCCGCTGGCGAGGGCATCGCCGCCCTTCCAGTCTGTCACGACAGCTCCTGCACCGCGCAGGATGGGTACGAGCGGAATAGCGTCCCAGGGGTTAAGAACAGGGTCTGCCATGATGTCTCCGAGACCTGCTGCGACCATCAGATGCCCATAGCAATCGCCCCAAGTGCGCATTGTCTCCACGCGTTCCAAGAGGGCATCCCAGTGGGCGTCTGGGTGGTATTTTTTTACATTCACTACATCGGTCGTCAGCAGGAGAGTTTCGCTGAGCTTGCGCTTGGAAGCCACATGGGCTGGCTGCCCATTGTAGAGCGTTGTCTCCCCGTCGCCGATGAGGCGCTGCCGGGTGAAAGGCTGGTCGATGAGCCCGAGGCAAGGCTCGCCCTGGTAAAGCAACCCAATGAGGAGGCCGTAGAGGGGAATGCGACGGATGAAGGACTTCGTGCCGTCGATGGGATCAAGTACCCAGACGAATTCAGCGTTTTCCCGCTCGCTGCCGAATTCTTCTCCAATAATCCCGTGCTCTGGAAAGCGCTCACGAATCCAGAGGCGCAAGTGACGCTCGCACTCCTTGTCGGCGACCGTCACAGGCGAGCCGTCGGATTTTATCTCGACCTCGGTCTCGCGGCGTGCGTGGTACCCAAGCAAAAGCTCCGAGGCGCGACCGCCGAGGGAGCTGGCGAAGTGCCATAATTCATCGCGCTGTTTTGCCGGGATGCCCATGGGGCGCGCAGGTGGTTTGGCGCGAGAGTGCGCGACGCTTTACATGTTCTCGTAGCGCTGGCGCAGCATGTTGGTGAATGCTTGCACCTTCCTCTTGCGACGGCGTACCTCGCAAGGTTTCTCAAAGTAGCGCTTGGCGCGCACATCCTTGATGATGTTCTCTCGGTCGAGCTTTTTCTTAAGACGGCGAATGGCCTTGTCCATTGTCTCGCCTTTACGGATCTTGATTTCGATGGGCATGTGTAGTTGCAAAAGGGGGCGCATCAAAGCAGTCGTGTTCGCGCCGTCAAACGGTTTTTTCCCCATTTTCTAAATGAGAGCCCCTGCCCCGCAGCTTGAGGCGGCCTGAGGCAGCGTCTGTGCTCTGTCCGGCTTCAACCGGGTGGCGTATTCCTGGAGGGAGGTGACGGTGAGGGGGCGGTTGCGGAGGGCTTTGATGCCGCCGAGGGCGGCCTGGGCGCCGGTGATGGTGGAGATCATGCAGACTTGGCGCAGGACGGCTTCGGTGCGCATGAGGTTTTCATCGCGCCGGGGCATCATGCCGGTGGGGGTGTTGATGATCATTTGCATCTG
>JAITHA010000020.1 GCA_031280235.1 Puniceicoccales bacterium
CAAGCCACGCGCGAGCGCACCAGCTCAGGGCATGTGCCCCCGCGCACCGAGGCGGTGCCCGACTACGTGAACCGCCAATTTCTCACCCTGCACTACCTCGCGCTCAAGCAAGCCCGCGCTTACCTTGCGCCCCGCGGCTCCGTGCTCTCGATGCTCGGCGCCCGCGTCCCTCTGGCCACCATCAAAGACATGGCCCGCCACGCCGGACTACGCCCGGAGATTTTTGTTTACACGTGGAAAACACAGGCCGTCCCCGATGCCATGCTCCAAGAGCACGCCCAGCGACAGCGCGAAGGCTACGGCCCGTTTTATTTCTACCCCAAGGCCCCGCTCGCCCAAGCCTTTGCCGGGCTCAAGCTCGAGGACAGCCACGCGCACGCTGCGGAAATCGAAGCAAGACTCCTGCCCCACCGCCTCGACGCCACCGCCGCATGGGAGGCCCATCAACGCGGCGAAATCATCGGCCACACCGTCGCCGTCCTGCGCGCACACCTCGACTAAGCCCGCGCCTGCCACTCCCACCACCATGTCCGACACCACTTCGCCCACCACCCGCGCTATCGTCGGCATCAAGCTGCTACGCCGCCTCTTCGCGCATCACGCCAACACCGGCACCACCGGCAGTGCCCTCGCGCAAGAGCTCGCGCACATCGTCGCCCAACTCGACTTCCGAGCGAAGCGACAAGACCGGGCGCAAAGCGAACCGGAGCAAGTCCCATTCGACGCCATCCCCCTACCCGTCGCCCCGCACCCCGTGACGCAGCATTTCCTGCCCAAACCCCAAAGCCACGCCAACGACATCCCCACACCGGACACCCTCTTCAACACCTTCCAGCCCCTGCTCCAATCCCTCCCCTGGCGCTACGGCTACACCCCGCGCGCCGACGTTCCCGGCTTGGAAAATCGCATGGCCTGGGCCGAGCTCATCGGCCCTGTCGCCCCCTGGCGCAGCGACAAACTCTGCCTCGGCCTCACCGCGATCGCCCCCCAAACACGCTACCCCGAACACGCCCACCCGGCAGTGGAAGTTTACTACGTCCTCAGCGGCAACGCCCTTTGGACAGCCGACGGCGTCACCTGCACACGCCCGCCCGGCAGCTTCATCCTGCACCCCTCCGGCACCATCCACGTCATGGAAACGCGCGCCGAAGCCCTGCTGGCCGTCTATACTTGGAGCGGCGACGTCCACTCCCCCTCCGTTTATACCTGAAGACTTTCAAAAAGTTACATAACATATTTTGAGCCAATTTGTTGTGTCTGCGTAAAAGATTTGTTGAAAATCGTTTTGACGCCCTTTCTGCTTTTTTTTGAAATGCCCACATGTCCACCAATTTGCATTCCAAGGAAACTGCCAACGAGTTGCGGCTTCGCTATCGACGCATCGTCCTCAAACTCAGCGGTGAAGCGCTAAGGAACAACGAGACCGGCGAGGCCATTGACACGGAGGGTCTTGGTAAATTGGCCGAGGAGCTGGCAGAGGTACGCTCGCTTGGAGTACAGATTGCACTCGTCGTGGGCGGCGGAAATATTTTTCGAGGACTTTCCGGTGAAACAAAAAATGGCACGGACCGCACAACAGGTGACAACATGGGCATGCTGGCTACGATGATCAACGGTCTGGCCATCATGGATTGTTTCGAGAAACACAACATGCCTGTGCGTGTGCTCACGGCTATCCCGATGAACAAGGTCGCCGAACCGTTCATCCAACGGCGTGCATTACGGCATCTCGAAAAAGGCCGGGTGGTCATCCTCGTCGCGGGCACTGGCAACCCCTATTGCACGACGGATTACGCGGCGGCGCTCCGCGCCAACGAGCTGCATGCCGACGCTATCTTCAAGGCTACCAAGGTAGACGGCATCTACACGAAAGACCCGATGAAATACGCAGACGCCGTGCGCTACGAGACAGTCAGCCACGAGGAGGCGGTGACCAAGCGCTTGGGCGTGATGGACACGGAGGCGTTTTCGCTCTGTCAGCGCCACAAAATGCCGATTTTGGTTTTTTCGATGAACACACGAGACGGAATTCGGCGTGCGGTGTTGGGCGAAAAGATCGGGACATTAGTGGGGTGAGAGGGGCTCATGTTCGCGCCAACGCATCGCGCATTGCCTTAATGGAAGGCACATGGCCAGTCCACAGCTCGAAGGCTAGCGCACCCTGCCAGTAGAGCATGGAAGTGCCGTCCGCTGCTCTGGCGCCCATGGTACGTGCGTTGCGCAGAAAAGCCGTTTCCGACGTACCATAGACGATGTCGTAGGCGTGCATTTCGGGCCGCCAGAAACTCTGTGGCACAGGCGATGGGTCGTGGGGCTTTAGACCAAGCGAAGTCGTGTTCACCACAATCGCGTCCTTCGGAATATCGCTAGGCAAAGCGTTCAACGAGAAGCTCTTTTGGCACGTTTTTATGCGCGGAAAATACGGCTGCAAGCGCATCAGCAATTCGCTGAGGCGTTGGGGTTCGCGGTTGCCGATCCAGAGACAGCGGCATTTTTCTCGGAGTGCCTGAGCGGCCACGCTGCGCGCGGCGCCCCCTGCCCCGAAGAGGACGACGTCGGCGCCTTGCAGCGAAAGGCCAAATTCCTCTCGCAAGGCGCGCGCAAAGCCGAGCCCATCGGTGTTGTGCCCAGCGTAGCCCGTTTTTTCGCGGACGAGGGTGTTAACGGCGCCAATGGCCTCCGCTTCCGCCGAGAGCTGCGTGACCTGTTGGCAAGCAAGCACCTTGTGGGGCAGTGTGAGGTTGAGCCCATGGAAACGCTTCTGGTGAAAGAGCGGCAAGCTCGTGGCAAGGGCTTCGGAGGCTATTTCGAATTTAAAATATTTCCACGAGGCAAACTCTGGCAGGCCAAGGGCTGCGAGAGCGGCATTGTGCATCCGTGGACTCAAGGAATGCGAGATGGGCATCCCCACCACAGCCAGTGAGGTCGCCGGGTTGGCCCAACGGCGCAAGGCGTCGAGGGTAAGGACGGGTTCCCAATCTTCGGTCTGGCTCATCGCACAGTTTCACTTTCCAAGCGATCGAGAATGTTGCGCAACGAGGCGTCGTAGATGTCATCGCCCACGCGGATACGCATACCCGCAATAAGGGCGGGAGTCTCCGTGGTGCTCGCGGTGACAGGGCGCCCCAAGCGCTTGGTGAACAAGGCGGCAATGTGCTTTTCGGTGCCGGGCTCAAGTGAGCCAGCGTGCTCTATGTGGACTTCGCCACGTATGATTTCGCGACGTAGCGCATCGTGAAAAGCTCTGTACAGAGAGCGCAAAAGAGCGGGGCTCCGCGTCGTTTCGAGGGTTTCGAGGATAGCCTGCACACGCTCGACAGAAGGGGCGCCAGTGGCATCGAGAGAGAGCGCGGCAAACAGGCGAGCTTGTTTGGTGATGGAGGTGGGCATGGCGATTTCGGGGTGAACTCAGAGAGCGCTTGGTGCGGTGTCCAGTGCTTTGAGAGAGATATTGCGAAACATCACCGGGTCGTTATGCCCAGCGAAACCGAGGTGGCCACGCTTTCTGTTTTTCCCCGGATGCGCCTTGCCACCCTGATAATGGGTCACTTTCGCCAAGTCGGCATCAAGGATGACCGTGCCATTGAGCTCCACCTTGATGGTCGACCCGATGACGGTGACCTCTTGATAATTCCATTCGCCGATGGGGCGCTGGCAGCCGCGCCTGGCAGCCACCATGCCGTAGGCTGAGCCGTGTATCTGGCGCGCGTCAATACGCTCATTGCGCACCGTTTCGTAATCGTCGTCGAGAATCTGGCTTTCGCACATACCCGTGTAGGCAGGGTCACCCTTGCCCGGATAACGTATCGCCAAACCATTGTTGCCGCCCCGTGGGAGCTTGAATTCAAAGGCCACGATGAAGTCGGAATACTCCGCCTGAGTGTAGATAACTCCGGCTTTTTTGGGCTGCCAGACGATGGCCTCGTCTTGCACGCGCACTGAGCCAAGGGCGCCCGTCCAACCGTCCAGATTTCGGCCAGTAAAGATAGGGGAAAAATCTTCGCCCTCGCGGAGGCTGCACAAGAGCCGGTTGGCTTTTTCCGGGCTGAGCTCACGAAGAACATACTTTTCCCAGCGGATTTTTTTATCGTCCCTTGGAAGGCAAATTACTCTGGTTGGCGGCAACGGATCGGTACCTTCGGGGCTTTGCAGCAAACGTCCGTTGACGATAAGTTTGTCGTCCACCCAGACCCATGCGCGCGAGCCGACTAGACTCACTCTGACTGTCGGCCTCACGGCAAAATCTTTTATAGAGGGGAGGGATAGGAGACCCTTTCCCTTGTGGAGATCAATCTTTTCGGCAGATTCATAAACGAGCTCCAACTCAACGTCACGATACTCCGCCTTACTAACAATGAACTTGTCGCGGGCATGGCTTTTTTCCCACAGGGCGTCGCTCTCTCGGGCGCTGATGGCGATGAACGCAGAGCAAGCCAGAAATATGATGGCCAAGCGGAAACGACTGCACCCCAAAATAAAAGTGCCTGCCTTACCTTGCTCAAATTCTACGTGTTTCATCGGGGAAAGCCTCGGAGAAAATGTGATCTCATTCGCCGCTGCTGGACGTGGAGCAACAGCTCCCGTGGTCGCACGCAGAAGGCTTGGCGGCGGCATCTATAGCTCCGAGAAGGGCGGGCATGGGCGAATTCGGATCCTCGCCGTTGTCGTCGAAATTATGCCTTGCGGCACCAAAATGGCGGAAGAGGCCGGAGAGGCTAAAAGTGTCGCACACAGAAGAAGGCTCGAACCCGCAGTGTACCATGCAATTACGACAACGTGGCTCGCCGCCACGCCGCCCGTATTTATGCCAATCCGTATCCGCCATGAGCTCCCCGAAAGAGCGAGCGTAGCCATCGGAAAGGAGGTAACAGGGTTTTTGCCAGCCAAAGACGTTGTAGGTGGGCGTCCCCCAAGGTGTGCAATCGTAGTCGCGTTTGCCGAGTAGGAAAGCGACAAAGTTTGGAGAGAGATTGAGTTTCCAGTTTTTTTGGCCGCGAGAGAAAATTTTTCGGAAGAGTTGCACCGTCCTTTCCCGGCTGAGGAAAATTTCCTGCGAGGGCGCCTTGGGGTAGGCGTAGCCCGGCGAGAGCATCATATCGGAGACACCTATCTTCATCATTTCGTCGAAGAAAAGACGGACGCGTCGCGGGTCGGCGGTGTTGAAAAGCGTGGTGTTGGTGGTGACGCGAAAGCCAAGGCGAATGGCCTTTTCCATGGCCTCGCGAGCGATCTTGAATGTGCCCTTGCGCGCCACGGAGTGATCGTGCTCCGTTTCGAGGCCGTCCATGTGCACCGAGAACGTAAGCTGCTTGCAGGGCTTGAAGGCGTCGATTTTCCGCGAAAGCAGGAGGGCGTTGGTACAGAGGTAGATATGACGCCCCTGAGCGACGAGGCCCTCGACAATTTCCACGATTTCCGGATGCAAAAGTGGCTCGCCCCCGGCGATGGAAACCATGGGGGCGCCGCACTCGTTGGCGGCAGCCAATGCTTGGGTAGGTGAGACACGTTTGCGCAAAAGGTGGTCAGGATACTGCACTTTCCCACAACCCTCGCAGGTCAGGTTACACCGGAAAAGAGGCTCGAGCATGAGTACGAGCGGGTAACGTTTTTGGCCGCTTAACTTTTTCCCCAACACATAGGTGGCGACCTTGAACATTTGCGAGATAGGAACTCCCATAGGAAATCGGGCGAAGCTGCCCAACAACCCTGTGTTGTCAAGCCAAGCCTTGGCGCCTGCGAGTCATCAGAGCGAGCCTGGCGGCTCGCACAGATAAAGGGCGAAAGCGTTGCCAATACCGATGAGGGCGGCGCCAGTGATGAGACCCGCGCAGATGGGCTCAACACACTCCGCCCAAAGCAAATGGCTGCGTGTACCGAGCTTGGTGCTGCGCAACCGGGCGACATGGAAGAAGAGAGCGCCCACGAATATGCAAAGACAACTCTCAGCAGGCAGTACGGCGCCAAGACCAAGTGTAACGCCAGAAAGCGGGAAACGCCCGCGCGTCACCACACGCAAAACCTCGAAAACGAGCGCGACCAGCCCCCCGACGAGCATCGCCCAAAGGACGCTCTGCGGCAGGCTGCCCATGCCCCGCTGGATGAACTCTGCGACGCCCTTCCACTGCACCGCACCCGGCATGGGAAATTGCTTCAAGAGCGTGTCAACACTCCGATTGCCATTCACATCGGGCGGCAGGAAAAGGAGGTAGAAAATGGGCGTGGAGGCGAGCGCGCCAGAGACAATGCCGATGATGTGACCGATGGCCTGCTGGCGAGGCTTGGCGCCAAGCATGTAGCCAGGCTTAATATCGGAGAGCAGATTAGCGGCATTGCCGACGACCTCACCCGTCATGCCGGCGGTACTGAGGTTCGTGGCGGCGTTGGTGTTGTCTATGGCGCCCATTGTAAATTGTGTAATTTTACTGAGCGCGCCTGTGGGCGTCCAGGAAGTGAGGGCCATCGCGTTGGCAGCGATCATGCTCAGCAGGAAGACGAGAGGGACGGAGGCCAAGACGAGCCACCAACTCGCACCGAAAAAAGCATTGGCCATCCACGCGCCGAAAAATGCCAGGATGGGGATGCCGACGTAGGAAACCCAGAGCGGCAGCTCGATGTGAGCAAGCACATCACCCCCGGTGCCGTTCCCGGCGCTGCTCACAGGTTTTTTCTTAAAGAAGGAAAGAAGAGTGGAAAAAGCGCCGATGAACATCTGTGGCTTGGACAACAGCCCTACCATGGAGCTGACAACCATGGCCGCTATTGGCCACCAGAGGCCCCACTTGTTGATGTACTCCCCGCGAGAAACTTTCTCGAATTCCACCCAGCCCTGCGAGTAGGCAAGCGGCGCAAGAACGGCAAAATTGATCAACGAGCCGAGAAGCACCCCGACTGATGTGCGTATGCCCATCAGGCCGCCAATCCCCAGCATCGCAAAATCACAACTCACGCGCAGATCCAGTTTGCGCACCTCAACGCCAAAAATGCCCGGCACCCACAGGTCAAATTTTGCCGCGAGACTGTAGTAATATTCGTCGAGCCGCTCGTGAACGCACCATGGCTGCTTCAACCCGGCGAGGGAGTCGAGGGCGAGGATTTTAAACTGTATGAGCTTCATCCAACCCGCGCTGACAAGAAATTGCCAAAGCCCTGAAATGCCTGCGGCAAAGAGGAGCACGCGCGCCTTGAAAAGCCCGCCCACACCGTCGTTCGTGTGCAATGTGTCTAACACGACACCACAGGCACGCCCTTCGGGGAACGGCAGCTGGTCGTCGTTGATGAAGCGCCGTTTCATCGGGAAAGCCACCAAGACGCCAAGGGTGCAAATGACGACGTTCCAGAGAATGAGCTGCCACCACGGGATGATTTTCCCGTTCATCAACATCAACGCAGTGAGGCTGGAAATGAGCGGCGAAGTCATGTAGCCCGCTGCCGTGGCAATGGATTGCATGGCGTTGTTCTCAAGGATGGTGAAATCCTTCCCTAGCCGCATACGCGTGAGCACCTTGAAAAGAGCAAAGGCGAGGATGACCGAGGTAAGGCCGACACCCAAGGTGACGCCGCTCTTGGCCCCAATGTAGAGATTCGTGGCGGAGAGGATTCCCCCGAGCAGAAAACCCGTGATAGCCGAGCGCCAAGTCAACTGCGGAAGGTCGCCACAGTAAACGTTCTCAAGCCACCAGCGGTCTTTCTGGTCGCGTGTCCAAGTGCGCGTTTGTTCTTCAGACAATTCGTGAATCGCCATGTCCTGCCGTCGGTGTAGGGTGTTCGGTGTTGTGCGTCACTTTGCCATTCCCCAGCGGCGCGTGAACGGATGCAGGATGAAAAAGCCCCGGCCAACGACGGACGCCTCTGGCACGAAGCCCCAGCTGCGGCTGTCCGCGCTGTTGCCGGAGTTGTCGCCCAGCGCGTAGAAATGGCCGCTGGGGATCTTCAAGTCCTCGTAAAGCGGTCTGCTATGCGGCTGCTTCGTATCGCCTGCGCTCGGGAAATAGCCGTAGTACTCCTCATGGACGGCACGGGCGTTGTTTTTGTCAAACGCGGATGCCCCCGTCATGAGCACGCCATTGCGCAGTAGATGTGAGCCGTCCACGCGCAGAGTGTCTCCAGGCAAGCCAGCGAGCCGCTTGATGTAGTAGAGCTCATGCGACCCGTCGGAATTGAGGCCGGGGATGTTTCGTGTCTCGAAGACGAAGGGATCGCCGAGCTTGGGGCGGACAAAATTATAGCTCATGCGATCCACCAAAACCATGTCGCCTGTGAGCACGTCGAAGTGCAATATGCGCCCACCTGCGGGCACCATTTTATGCGTGCGCAACACGTAACCGCCACGCTGGTGGTCATGCAGCAAATCGCCAGTCAAGCGAGCCTTCTGCAAGACGCGCTGCCAGCGGTCGCTCATGCCGATGGGGAGCTTGTCCTCCTCCGGGAAATACGTCCGCAAGACGAGACTGATGAAACTGAAATCCTTCGGTACCTCTACGGGGATTGAAGTCCCATCTCCCAGCTTGATGGAGTAGATGTCGGTGGGGTCTGCCATCACGCCCGTGCCGAATAGGCCACTGTCCTTGCCATTTTTTATGCACACCGGCATACCACTGTGGCTCAGCGGAATCCAGACTTCGCCAGCCACGGGCGAGCGCACCTCGACGCGTTTTGTCCAAAGAGTCAGCTTGCGCCAGAGAGCCTCCAGCCCGCTTGGACCATCGGAGTCCAGCGGGTGCACCTCGACTGTCATGCCGTGGTAGGTGGGGTACATCGAGCTGGTGGGAATTTTGAAAGGTTGTCCGAAAAAGGAACGCACCCCGCAGGCGACGAACACGGCCACGATAACAAGCTCGACCCAATCCAGTGGCGAGCGCACAGGGTAAACGGTGCCTCCCAGTTTACAAAGAAGTTCGTGCATCTCTCCGATGGCCTCGTCCAACTTTTCCTTCACGCCACCATCGGGAATAGGCTTGGTGCACGCAGCTTTGGCAAGGAAGGTGAGCTTGGCGCGCGCCTCATCGAAACTCCGGGCTTCTTCCTGAGTAAAAAGATCCTGGCGGTAGGACCAGACCTTGCGCACATGCAGTAATAAATGTTCAGCGTTGGTACGCGCCTCTTTCAACGGGTCTCGCTTGAGGATGGAAAACATAGGCAAACCACCCTAAGAAGCGAATCACGCCCCTGACACAACAAAACAAAACAAAACAAACCGGGCCTTCCCCAACACTGGCAACAAACGCGCCCAGCCCGTTCATTCCCCGATTTTCAAGTTCCCCGGTTTGCCACGCGCCCAATATTCTGGGCGATACATGTCCTCGGCAAATGGCGCAGGCAGGACGAATTCGCCTGGGCTGACAACGTTGGCGCGATAGAACACGCGGCTGAGTGGCTTCGACAATTTGCCAAAGATGAGCACCCGGTCGTCCCGCGTTTCCACATTCACAAGCCAGTTATGCGAAGGTTTCCAAGGCGCTTCTTTGAGAATGGCTCCCGGCTGCACCTCGAAACACGCAGGCAAAAGCTCCTGCACCACAACGTCATCCAGCGGCTCCTCCGGGTTCAAGAGCTCAAGCTCAAGGCCGACGACGAGCGTTTGCCCAGTCCTTAAAGCGGAAGCATCAAGCGGCTCGCCATCCAAATCGTAGAACCGGCGGCACACGCGAACGCCGTTCTCGGCTGCGCCCATGTCGAGAGCGGGAATGGCGCGAGTCTCCACTGAAAAATAGATGGGCGTGTTGCCTGTGTTTTTCAGCTTGGCCCAACTCCCTCCCTTGAATTCTGCGACGATAGCGGAAGTCGGCCCCCCGCTCATGGCGGCGCCGTTGTCCGCCGTCAGCTCGTAGGAAAAGAGGCCCTGCGGGCTGGCATTCCTACGGGAATAAGCCGCAAAAGCTTGGAGTGCGTGGGCATTTTCCCAAGTTGACTTCCACCGGCCAGTCCGGGGATCCCGCAAACTCGCGAGGCGCGAAAGCCATTCCAACACCTGTGGCGCATCGGGGCGGACTTCGAGCATCGCCAGCACAGACAACGAAAGCTCCTCAACTGTAGCAGGCAGCTTGATTCTCTCCGCCACCGACGCGGCATCTGGCAGGTTGGACGCCAAGGCAAAGGCGCGAGAGAGATGCGCCAGCGCACAAACGTCGAACTTGTCCAAGTCGTCCTTCAGGCGAAACATGGCGTTGGCCTCCGGCAGGCCACGGGAGGCGAGCACGTGGCAGGCATGCGCGCGGGCGCGCAGCGAGCTCCTGCTATCGCCCAGAATCTCCCACCTGAGAGAGTCCTGGATGTCGCGAAGCTGGCTTGGGATCTTGAAGCCCACGCGCGAAGCCTCGGCAATAAAGCGCATGGCGTACAGGGTATGCTCCACAGGGGCGTTGGACAGAGGGGTATCTCCATTGCCCGGCCAAGTGGTAAAACTGGCGCCACGCCTCATGGTGGTCAGGCGCTCAAGCGCGGCTTCGACGAAGCCCTCCGAGAGTTTTTTGAAATCCGAATCGCCACCCAACACCTTCGCCACCTCACCGTGCGCGAAAACCAAGGGGAAGACGGACGATGTCGTTTGTTCAAGGCAACCGTAGGGGTATTCGGTGAGGTAGCGCAAGGCGGGCTCAAGCTCGACACCAGGATTTTTCGAAAGCCGAACCTTGTGCGTGGCCAACGCGCTATAAGGCGTCTCTGGAATGGAAAAAAGTTTTTCGGCACCGGGCTGGAGACTACCGATTACAACCTGTCTCTCCCAAGGCAGCGCCGGACGCACTGGGATTTCGATCCGCTCGACATGTTTCTCGCCACAGCCTTGCACAGTAAAGCTCACAATGGCGTGGTTGCAACCGGGGGAAAGCGCAGCCACTATGCGCTGCCTCAGCGTTTGCGTTGTGCCAGCCTCAAGCACCATCTTGAATATACCACCCTGTCCTTCGGCAAATGAGCCCGCGCCACTCACCTTCGCGTGTACCTCCACCTCTGCCGTTCTGTCACTCTCGTTGTAAATGGCGAGCGATACGCCAGCCGAGTCTCCCGAAGCGAGGAAACGCGGCGCATCGGCCTTGGCCACAATCTGCGGCTTGATTTCGACCTGCAACTTTGCAGAGCCGCTGGCGTTGGCCGTCCACGCCACCGCCGTCACGCGCACTTCTCCAGAAAATTCAGGAAGGGAAAAACTCGCCTCCGCCAGACCGTTTTTCACGGGAATGCACGAGCTCCAAAAAGCCAGCGGTTTGAAGCGACGCGTGAGCACGGGACTCATGCGTCGCAACACCGAACTCTCGCCGCCGCCACCTGCAACAGCGTCCGTAGACAACACGAGGGGCTCCTTCTTGAGAACGGGGAAAAGCTTGCCAAACACGTCATGGACGTTGACTGGCATGTGCCTCGGCGCAGCAAAGAAAGCGGCGGGCGATGGAAGCGGCTCCTTCGTCAAGGTAAGAATGCCTTCGTCCACCAACATCAAGGTCACAAATCCATCCTTGAGAGCCTTCACATCAGCATCTTGCACGTCCACCCGTGCGTTAACGATGGAGCCTCCGTCCACGATGCGTACCGTGGTGAGGAGGGCGACGTGCAAGGTACCTTGGGGTCGGAGCACGGGGAGCGTCCGCGTCGCAAGAAAACGGTGCGCGCGCCACGCCTCCGGTGTGGTGACAGGCTTTACGGGCCGCACCACGACCACGGAAACATCCACACTTGGGTAGCACACATCCGTGATCAGCATCGGGAAAGCAGCGGGCTCGCCAACCTCGACGAGAAGCGTGAAGGCGTGTTCGTACCGCGCATTTCGCAAAGTCACCAGAGCCATGCCAGCGACAGGCGATTTCACCACACCTTGGAGGACTTCGCCCGGCACGGCACTCTCCTTTTCAAAGAGAATTTCCACGGGAGAATCTGCGCTATCTGCGCGCGCCGCAGCCAAGCCGACAGCATCTCGCGCCGCGTGGAAAACGAGCGAGCTGCCGACCTGAGAACCGGTGTGCACCACGTGCAATTCGTAGCGTCCTTCGGACGGGACATGGAGACTGAGCGATGCGTCCGCGTCCGCCAACAATTGGATTTCTTGCGTGCTCACTGGCTGGCGAATCGTCTCGACCGTCCATTCGTAGCGATTCCCTTCCTTGCGGTAGTTATGGATGACAGAGAGCTTGTTCAAGACGACCCTCGCATTCCCAGGCTCTGCGTATCGTGTACCGTCCACCCTCACCGCAGCAACGCGGAAGATATTGGCAATGCCCGATTGGACAAAGGGGAAGCCCTCACTGCGCAGGCCGATGTAGAACGGGTGCGCGTGGTAAATGGTGTCGCAGCGAGCTGAAACCGGACGTCCGCCAGGGTCGAACACCGTACCTTCGACAGTAGCCTTCACGGCCGCAGCTGGCTTGTAAAGCCCCTGCCTGTGCCTCAACGGATCGAGCTGGAACTCTGCCTCCCCAGATTCACCCAGACGCTTCGCCGGGAGGCGTATGACCCGGCTGACGCTCTTCCCCTCACCAAGTCGGCCAAAGGTGTAGCCCTCCCAGCCCTTGGGCTCAAAGGGTGCGTCGGCAAATACCACCGTGGCCTCCGCATTCAAGCTGGCCGCTGGTCGCCCGAAGAGAAATTCAGAGCCTATCTTGAACGTTAGCGCCTTTCCGTCTTCCACCTGCTTCGGGAGGGCTTTGACCGCGACGCGGATTTGCGGCGGCACGAAAGTCTCGACGACGAAATGGTGCGTGCCGATCGGTTCTTTTTTCCCAGGCACCCTCACCTTCAGCGCCCACTGCCCGGACGGCTGCGCCTCTGGGATGGCGAGCTCACTCTCAGGAACAGCCGCGCCCTGGGCATCGGGCATCAGGGGAAAAGTTTTGAAAATTGCGCCGCCGGGTTTGCACAATTCCAAGGTCAGCGGAAACGACGCGGGAGCCTTGCCCGCATCGTCGCGCAAGAGCACTTGAGCGAGAATGGGATCTCCATGCCGATAGATCCCTCTATCGCTAAACACAAAGGCCTCGCACTCGCCCTGCGCGAGGTAGTGGCGCCCGCCCTTGTTAATGGTACGCACGAGAGTTTGAGGGCGAATAGACAGGAAAGTACTGTCGGACTCGTCAGCAGTGGAAGCGACGAGCAGGAAGGGCTGCGGCCCATCAGTCTTGGCGCCATCCCGTGCGGCGAAAGGAAGCCTCGCCAAGCCCTGTGCATCTGTCGTGGTCGTGGACGCGATAAGATTGTTGCTTTGGTAGAGCTTGAGCGTCACGCCAGCGAGCGGCTTCCCCTGCGAGAGCGAGGTCGCCCAGACAAGGAGTGCACTGCCGGAGTGTTGGGCACTGAGGCCGATGTCGCTGAGGCAAAGGAGTCTCTCGTCCACTCCCGGGGCGCTGTCACCTTCATCATCACCCGAGCCTCGCGTCTTCGTCGAACCCGGCAACGGCGCCCCTTTCAATAAAACGGCGAAGACACCCCGACGCGACTCCGGCAGGCTTTCCCCGAGATCAAGCAGGCTTATCCCCACCCTATCCTTGGGGAGCTTGAGCGGAAAAATGTGTTCGCGCACTTCCGTGCCGAGCTCGCTGGCATTGGCAGCGTCTTCCCCGGCATCGCCATCCCAAAACGTCTTGTAGAGCCCGGCTTCTCGCGCCGCAAATTGCACGATGTTTTGCACAGGCACACGAAACACACGGGCCTTGATTTGGGAGACGTTGACAGACTTGACGGGGAGGAGGTAGTCGCCACCAGGCGGGATATAGCGGCCCTCCACATCGATCTTCAGGTGCGGCGCCCGCCATGGGATAACGACGGAAAATGCTTGTTCCGCTCCGAGGCGGGTCCCGTCTTCGGCCATGAGATCTTTATCAACGGAAAACCGGTAGCTTTTCCCAGGCGCAAAGGCGCCATGAAAAGAGAGTTGCCCTGCCCCAGAGTAGCTCGCTTCAGCTTCCACCGCGAAAGCCACAGCTGGCGTGCATGTGACGTGCGATGCGAAGTCCTGTGATTTGAAATTTTTGTTAAAATACAGACGCACCTCCGGGGCATCAAAAAAACCTTGCTCTGCTCTAAAATGCATCAAGCGAAATTTCTGTGTCTCTACCACTTCAGGCTTCTTAGACTCAAAAGCGACGCTCGCCGCCTCTCTAACAGACTGGCGCTCATGGCGTTGCAACGCATCCTTGGCAAGCGAGCGCGGGGTGCCCGGGACAGCGGGCAGGGCTCGGGGCAGCGCTGGGCGCGACACAGTACCCTGTCGCGCAAGAAACACGGCCCAACCCATAGCATTGATGGCGAGGAATAGGGCGAAAAACACCAGCAATTTAGAGTTTCTCTGAGGAGTGCGAGGTGAATCCATGGGTACCAAGTTAAGCTGCACCTGTTCACAGGCAAGGAATACCTTCCAAGCAAGACTCCACACGCCAGACAAACAAAGCCTGAGAAGGGGAAAGGGCCAGGAAAAGGGGGCAGAGGAAAATTTAGGAAACTGGCGGAGAGGGGGGGATTCGAACCCCCGGTAGGCTTTTAAGACCTACAACGCTTTAGCAAAGCGCCGCTTTCGGCCACTCAGCCACCTCTCCTAACCGAGAGCAGACAGGCAATAAATGCCGCAGTGCTTGTCAACCCCCCTTTTTTCGGGCTTTCCCTCTCTGCACTTCGTGTAAATGGGCGCTCGTGAAAAATCGTTTCGCCCTCTACCGCCCAAACCTGTCTACCGGCTTGCTCGGCATCCTCGCCTTGGTTTGCGCCGTCTGCCCCGTCAGTGCCGCGCCCACGCCCCGCTCTGAGAAAATCCCCGAGTGCAAGGAAGTCTTGATCCGTTGCGAACTCGCTCCGGCCAGCAAAAAAACACACGCATCGGCAAGAGGAACGTCAGCTACAAGAACGGCGAGTACTCCTACAAACTTTGGGTACCCAAGGGCTACGATGCGGAGCCCAAGCGCCGCTGGCCCTGCGTGTTTATCGGGAGCCCCACTGGCAACGCAAATATGGGGCCCATGGGCGGCCATCTCAAAACCTCTCGTCCGCCCAACCCCAACGACAAAACCCGCAACAAGGCGAAAAATCTCGAAGCCTTCATCAAGAGCAACCCCGACACGGAAGCTGCCGAACGCGCAAAAAAATTTGTCGGAAGCATGAAATCCCACCCCCCTTGCCCTGAGCCTACCCCACGTCCGGCAGAAATGGCCAAAAAAGCTTGAAGTCGCCCCAACCCTCCAAAAACTCAAAGGCGTTGTTTTTTTTCACCCTAACAACACAACTCCCAACCCAAAACACATACAAGCATGTCACGTCCAGTAACGTTATTCACCGGCCAATGGGCCGATCTCCCCTTGGAAACCTTGGTCAAAAAAGCCAAGAGCTTCGGCTACCAAGGTCTTGAACTCGCCTGTTGGGGCGACC
>JAITHA010000075.1 GCA_031280235.1 Puniceicoccales bacterium
TATGGAGTGCGGAGATGGTTCACTTCGCGCCCAGTCTCGTCCCTTCGCTCGGAGTGTCGCCGTTGGAACAGCACAGGCATCACTTCCATCGGACGACGCGAGGAATGAATCCCCCGCTCTCGCCGTCCACTTCAATCCGCCCGGCGCACCAACTGCAACGCCGACGTCGAAAGTGTCCACGCGCCGTCGAAAACGAGTTCTTCGATTTGGAAAACTTTTCGGGCCGCGCACACTTCATGGCAGCGTGGGTACCTATCAGCACTTCTACAACTTTGCCCGGAAAAACCGCTCTCGCGCCAACAAAACCCCGGTCGAGTTGCTCCGCGGAAAAGCCCCCAACCTGCCCCCCGCATCCTCTTTTTACCCCCATGCCCTCTCGCCACCCACATGGGGAAACTCCTGCCTGTACCTGCCATTCGACTCAACTTCTCGCTTGAGCCCGCTACGGGATTTCCTTTCTACACGCCAACATGAGCAATGCCCAAAACCCATACCTGATGATAGGCCTGCCCAAGGGGAGTCTTGAGGAGTCCACCCTCGCCTTGTTCGCCAAAGCTGGCTATCCCATCGTGAAAAGCTCGCGCTCTTACAAACCCTCCTTCGACGACTCGGCCTTGGACGGGCGCTTCGTCAGAGCTCAGGAAATCGCACGCTACGTAGAACACGGTTTCTTTGATTGCGGCCTGACTGGCTATGACTGGGTTGTCGAAAACAACGTCGACGTCGTCGAAGTCTGCGACCTCGTTTATAGCCGTGCCTCCAACGTACAAAGCCGTTGGGTAATCTGCGTCCCTGAAGCCTCCAGCGTGAAAACCGTCGCAGACCTGCAGGGCAAACGCATCGCCACAGAGCTCGTCGAGACAACGCGCCGCTTTCTAGCTAAACACGGCGTGACCGCCCAAGTGGAGTTTTCCTGGGGAGCCACAGAGGTGAAGGTGCCCGACCTCGCCGACGCCATCGTGGACCTCACCGAAACCGGTAGCTCCATCAAGGCGAACAAACTGCGCATTGTGGACACCATCCTCTCCACAAACACCAAGCTCATCGCCAACAAAGCCTCTTGGAGCAACGTGCACAAACGTGCTAAAATCGAGGCCATCGCCATGCTCCTCCAAGCCGCGCTGAACGCTTCAGCACTCGTCGGCCTTAAATTCAATCTTCCCCAAAAATCGCTACCAGAGGTCTCCGCCCAACTGCCCGCATTGCGTAACCCGACGATATCCTCCCTCTCCAATCCAGACTGGATCGCTGTCGAAACCATCATCGACCACAAGCTAGTGCGCGAAATCATCCCCACCCTCAAGACATACAAAGCAGAGGGCATCGTCGAATACCCACTCAACAAAGTGGTCTATTGAGTAGCAGCGCCACGCCGACAAAAAAACCTTTGCAAAATACAGGCAGACAAAACCGTGCCACCCCGGCGCTCTCTCTCCGTTTTTTAAACAACAACATCCCAGACCAACCATGAAAAAGATGCCATCCCTCCTCAGTGGATACGCTGTACTCACCCTCCTCTTTGCCCTGCCCCTCCAGCTCTGCGCCGAGGAAAAAACCAAGGCCAACGTAGAATTTCCCATGGAAATCGCGGCACTCGATCACTCCAACACAGGCCGAGTCACCAGCTATGCTGACACACTCTCCAAAATTACCCCAGCTGTCGTCAGCATCCGCACAACGCGCGAACGCAAAACCTTCACTCGCGACGAACTCCTGCAGCGACGACGCCTCTACCCGGATAAAATGGAGGGCTTGGGCTCGGGCACCATCATTCATGCTGATGGGTATGTCCTCACCAACAATCACGTCGTCAGCAACAAGGGCCGCGAAAAAGATGCTTTCACGATGGGAATCATCGTCGAACTGGCCGACGGGCGCCAATTTAATGCCAAAGTCGTCGGCAGCGACCCGAACACCGACGTCGCCATCCTCAAAATCGAAGGCAAAAAGCTGCCCGTCGCGCGCCTCGCCGACAGCAGCACGCTGCGCATAGGCGACGTCGTCTTCGCCATTGGCAACCCGCTCGGCGTCGGCATGTCTGTCACCAGTGGCATTGTTTCCGCGCTCAGCCGTCAGGTGGGCATCCTCAGCGAGCAAGGCGGCGCCGAACACTTCATCCAGACGGACGCCGCCATTAACCCAGGGAACTCTGGCGGCCCCCTAGTCGATACTGATGGGCGCGTCGTCGGCATCAACACTGCCATCTCCACCCCCAACGGCGGCAACATCGGCATCGGATTCGCCGTCCCGACGAGCCTCGCCGTCGATATCGTGACCAGCCTCGTTAACCAAGGCTCCGTCTCACGCAGCTATTTTGGCATTGAAGGAGAGGACATCACTCTTTCGCTCGCCGAAGCCCTCAAGCTGCCTTCTCCCAAAGGCGTCCTCATCAACCGCGTTGAAGAAGGCGGCCCCGCAGACAAAGCTGGCCTGAAGGTCGAGGACACCCTCGTCGCCGTCAACAAGATCCCTGTCGAAAAATTTTCCTCCCTGCTCTACCTCGCAGCCAAATTAAAACCGTCCGAAAAAGTCATCGTAGAGTTCTATCGCGATGGCAAAAAGGAGAGCCTCCCCCTCGTCATGGGCGGCAACGAATGGCGGCGGCTTCTTGAAAACAATCTTGAGGTCAGCGAGCTAACCGACGAACTGCGCAACGCCCACAACATCCCCACCCGAACCGTCCCCAGAGGCGTCGTCGTCATTCGTTTGCCCCAAGACTCACCCTTCGCTGAAAAAGGCATCGCCCCAGGCATGGTCATCATTTCGGTCAACAAAACTGTCGTCACTACCCCAGAGGAGCTGGGCAAGACGCTCATCCCGGGTCGTACCAATCTCATCCTCCTCTATGTGCCCACGCTCAGACGTTTTGTCCACATTTCAATCTCACGCTGAGCGAAGCTACGCACGCCGCACCCACGCGCCAAGCTCGCTACTTGGCGCATGTTGTTTTTTTGTGCACCACACAATGCGGAACAAAACCCAGACACATCGTTCTCACATCACCCGCTCCAAGACTCGATGAAACACACTACACTCCTCAGCCCGGTCATCTCCATTTGCACCCTGCTCCTCATGGTAGTCGGCGCCGCAGCCCAGCTCACACCCGAAAATCTTCGCTGCGAAGATATGAAAGATCCTGCAGGGATTGATCTCCGGCAACCACGCTTCTCTTGGGCGCTCAAACCCGACAAGCCTGATGTGCGCAACCAAAGCCAGAGCGCAGTACAGATCCTCGTTGCGTCGTCGAAGGCGAAGCTTGATGCGCACCAAGGTGATGTCTGGAATTCCGGGCGCATCGATACCGACGAGCAGGCACTACTCCTGCCTGCCACGGCAACGCTCACCTCGGGGCGCACCTACTACTGGAAGGCGCGCGCTTACGATCAAGCCAATCAGGTCTCGTCCTGGAGCAAGCCCGCGCTGTGGATCACCGGCCTCCTCGATAGCAGCGATTGGAATGGCGCAAAATGGATCGGCCAGTCCGAACGCATCGACGTGAACGACAAAAAAAGTGGCCCCACGAAAAAGACACATTGGTTCCGCAAGAGCATCCAACTCGATGCCGTTCCGCCTGCCGCCACCGTCCACGTCGGCTCATTCGGGTACCATGAGCTTTACGTGAACGGCCAACGCGTCGGAGATACAGTCCTCGACCCTGCCGTCAGCCGCCTCACAAAACGCATCTACTACCGCACCTACGACATTTCCAGCCTCTTGCGCAAAGGCCCGAACACCATCGCCATCTGGCTCGGCCAAGGATGGGCTGGCTGGCCAAACTGGAGCACCTATGGTATGGAGCTCAACAGCCCCATCAAACATGGCCCGGCTATCATCGCTGTCGTCCGCGACAACACGCAAAACATAGCCCTCACCGACACTTCATGGAAAACCGCCCCCGCCAACCTCTCGGCAAACGCCCAATGGTTCTGGGCATCTTTCGGCGGAGAAAAACTCGACCTCACCGCAGCCGTGCCGAACTGGAACGCGCCGGGGTTCAACGATGCCGCGTGGGCCAACGCATCCCTCGTCGAAACAGAGCCGGTAAAGCTCTCCGCCCACCTCGTGCAGCCCAACCGCATCATCCGCCAGATCAAGCCCGTTTCCGTCGAACCCGTGCCCGATAAGGAAAACACTTGGCGCATAGATTTCGGGCAGAACTACAACGGCTGGGTGCGCCTCCCACTTGTCGGCCCAGCAGGCACCAAGGTAACCCTCCAATACAGCGAACGCTACAATCCGAAAAAACCCAGAACCAACCTCGCCAGCTTCGGGCAGATCGACCACGTCGTCCTCAGTGGCGACCCCAAGCTCGATATTTTCGAAAACCGCTTCAACTACCACCAGTTCCGCTGGCTCACCATCGGAGGCCTGCCTGCCGCGCCCGACCTCTCCCAAATAATCGGCCTGCAAATCCGCACTGACTACACACCCGCGTCCACCTTCGCCTCCTCCAACCCGATCCTCGACAAGATACACGCCCTCGCCCTCCACACCTACGAGAGTCTCACCCTCGGTGGTTACATCGTGGACTGCTCCCACAGAGAGCGCGGCGGCTACGGCGCCGAAGGCCAGGCCAGCATGGAAACGGGCCTCTACAACTACGACCAAGCCGCCCTCTTGCGCAAATGGGCAGGCGACTGGGGAGACATGCTCCAGCCCAACGGCGACCTCCCACACTGCGCACCCACCTACTGGGGCGGTGGTGGCCCGGCATGGAAAATGGCCTCCGTCAACATCCCTTGGGGCACATATGTCCACTCCGGAGACACGCGCATCCTCTCAGAAAACTACGAAACGATGACCAAGCACTGCGAATTCATCCTCCAGCAAATCAAGGGGGACAAAGAGAAAGTCTTCCCAGGCTTCGGAGGTTCCGTCTGGAACAACATCGGCGACTGGTATTCCGCGACAAATGTTGATCCACCGAAAAACCAGAAGCTCAACGGCCCGCTCATCTTAACGCGCCAGTTTTTCGCTAACTGCTTCGTTGTGCACACGTTTGACAACATGAGCCGCGCTGCCGCCGCTCTCTGCAAAACGGAAGACGCCAAGCTTTACGCCGAACGCGCTGCGACGCTACGTACCAATACGCACAAGAAATTCTACAATGCAGAAGGCAATTTCTACGCTCGCAACGAACAGACCTACCTCGCCTTTGCCCTCTTCGCCAACATCCCGCCACCCGAGATACGCCCGCTCATCGAAGCCGCTCTCGAAAAAGACATCCGCGAGACCCGCAATGGCCACATCAGTAGTGGCGTTCTTGGCACTTACATCCAGCTCAAGCTGCTCACGCAAACCGGGCGCTCCGACCTCGTGCACCTCATGGCAACGCAGCCGGGCATCCCAGGCTGGGTAAACTTCATCGACCGCGGCGACACAACCATGCCAGAAGTCTGGGACCCGGAACGCGCACCACATTATGGCCAATCCCTCGCGCACACGTCTTACATCTCCATCGGCTCTTGGTTCATTGAAGGCCTCGCAGGCATCCGCGTCGACCCAGGCAAGCCCGGCTTCAAACACTTCTTCATCCAGCCTGGCGCAACGCAACAAGTCGAATGGGTCAAAGCCTCCCACACAAGCACGCGCGGCAACATCGCCGTCCAATGGAAAAACGACCCCCAAACCACCATTTTCACCTTGGAAGCCACCATTCCACCTAACACCACCGCCACCGTTTTCATCCCCACAAAAGACGCCACAAGCATCACCGAAAGCGGCACGAAACCCATCTCACTGAAGCCCACGAAAAACGGAGCCACCATCGAAATCGGCAGCGGCCACTACACCTTCAAAGCCGCCGCTCTACCCACCCTCAACCCTAAACCCTAAACAATTCTGGCAACACACACCAATCCACCTTCCAGTCTTGCTTCACAAAACTGGCAGGTTTCACTACACGCCCTTCCCAAACAACTATACCAACACACCCAGCATGTCCCAGTACTACCTCGGCCTTGATTCCAGCACACAAAGCCTCAAGGCACTCGTCATCGACACCGACACAGGCACCATCCACAGCAGCGCCACCGTCCATTTCGGCAGCGACCTGCCCCAATACGCCTCGCCCGACGGCGTTCTCGCCAACCCGGACTCGACTATCAAACACGCCAACCCACTCATGTGGCTGGAAGCCCTCGACCTCGTCTTGAGAAAACTCAGCGACGCCAACAATGCAAAAACAATGGCCCAAATAAAAGGCATCGGAGGCTCCGGCCAACAACACGGCTCCGTCTACCTCAATGCCCAAGCCGCTACCGTATTTGCTAAGCTCGACCCCACGCAAACTCTCGCAGCACAATTCGCCGATACCCTCTCGCGTAAAACATCCCCCATCTGGATGGACAGCTCTTCGACAGAAGAATGCCGCGAAATCGCCACCGCCATCGGCGCCCGTCTCCAAGCCGACACAGGCTCACCCGCCATCGAACGCTTCACAGGCCCACAAATCCGCCGCTTCTACAAGACCGAGCCAGCAGCCTACGCCAACACCAAACGCATCCACCTCGTTTCCTCCTTCGTCGCCTCCGTTCTCATCGGTGGCGACGCACCCATCGACCGCGGCGACGGAGCCGGTATGAACCTCCTTAACTTGCGCACAGGCACATGGGACCCCGCCATCGCAGAAGCAACGGCACCCTCCCTCCTCTCCCGCCTCCCACACGTCGGCTTCACTGGCCAACCTGCGGGCAAACTCGCTTCATACTTCGGAAAATACGGACTAACCCCAGGAATCCCCGTCGCCCAATGGACTGGCGATAACCCCGCAAGCCTCATCGGCATGGGCGCACACCGCCCCGGAAAAGGTGTCATCAGCCTCGGCACCAGCGACACATTCTTCGCCGCACTGTCCGATTTCCGCACCGACCCCAACGGTTGCGGCCACGTCTTCGGTAACCCCTCCGGCGGCAATATGAGCCTCGCCTGCTTCAAAAACGGATCCCTAGCCCGTGACCGCATTCGCACCGAACTGGACGCAAGCTGGGAATACTTCGACATCGGCGCCTTCAACGAAACGACGCCTGGCAACGAAGGCCGTCTCGCTCTGCCCTGGTTCGAAACAGAAATTACCCCATCAGGGCGCTCCACAGGCCTACGCTCCAATTTCGATTTCACCAACGCCCCCAAAGCCGTGCGCATTCGCGCCGTCATCGAAGGTCAGGTACTCGCCCTCGCCGCACACTCCGAATGGATCGGCCACTTCAACACACTGCGTGTAACTGGCGGTGCCTCGCGCAGCCAAGGCATCCTCCAAACCCTCGCCGACGTCTTCCAAGTATCCGTCGAAGCCATCGCCATAACCGACTCCGCCGCCCTGGGCGCAGCCATGATCGCCGCACACGACACAGGAGGCCACGACTTCGACACCCTCGCCAAACAATTTTGCCCAACAGTAAAAACCCTCGCCCCACGCATCGAATACGCAACAACCTACCAAAGCCTCCTCCCCAAACTCCGCGAATTGGAAGGATGAGGCAGTCACATAGTACTTCATTCCGTGAACACCTATTTCTCAGTATATGCACTGCTTTTTGCAAAAAGGTTTGAGAAAAACTGCAATAGGTTTGGAAAACGCGAGTTCGGGGGGCATGAAACGCGACTGAAAAGGTGTTTCAGCAGGCTTGCATGAGGGATGGAAACGTGGTGAAAAAGTACTTGCACGGTGCGCGTTCCTGACGATGCTCGGCGGCCTTAGTTGCAACCGATGCTGACCTTCAGGCATCGTGTAGGGCACGGCCCCGCACCGGTTCCCTCCTCCTCGTATCGCCTCGTTGATTCCCGTGTGGAGAAGCGGAGCGTTTTTGTTTAGTGCTTTTGGACGGTGATAATAGGCATGTTGTGATATACGCGCTCGTCTCATAACTCAAAAAACCCATCAAATTTCTGGCTCAAAATGATAGTTTTTGACAACTTTCGGACCTCTTATCGGCACTTACGCACAGTGAAAAAAAAATGAGACTGAAAATAATATCACAGCACGTCTACTGTAAGATTCCATACAACAGCTTGTTCCCTCCTCCATAATATTGCGACCAATTAATTAGGGGCTGCGAGGAATAGGCTTCGCTCGTGGAGCATGGCCTCGTTGAGGAAGGTTTCGGCGATTAGCTTCATCGTGTCGGTGAAACCGAGGTTAAGAAGGACGTTGACAATGTCATCGTCTGCGTTGAAGGTGTTGTCTTGATGCTTGGTCATGTTG
>JAITHA010000008.1 GCA_031280235.1 Puniceicoccales bacterium
TCGAAAGTGTCCACGCCACCATCGAAAACGAGTTCTTCGATTTGGAAAACTTTTCGGGCCGCGCACACTTCATCGCAGCGACAGGCACCTACCTGCACTTCTACAACTTCGTCCGGAAAAACCGCTCGCGCGCCAAGAAAACCCCGGTCGAATTGCTCCGCGAAAAAGCACCCAATCTGCACCCTCACATCCTCCTGCTGCATCCTTGCCTTCTCGACTCACACATGGGTCAACTTCTGTCTAGACCTCCCGAAAAATGCATCGCACCAGCTTTTTGGCGCGACACTCAGTTTTCCAGGCAAAGCCTCGGTTCACGCTTCTTTGGCCAAAAGGCTTGACGGGCAAGCGCGAGCAGAGCTTGGTCGCCGTCGCTATGAGACCTCGCAACGCATCAAGTTCGGTTCATTCACGACGCGTTTTCCTGCGCAATGTCGCGTGCGGTAGCTTGGGCCTTGCTTTGCCCGGGGTGCTGTCTGCGAAAATCGTGCGAAAGGCCGGGACAGATGCCAAGCCGTCTGGTAGCGAAAATCAACAATCCCAAATTCGCAAAACTATGAGCTACACCCTTCCTCAACTTACGTACGCCTACGACGCTCTTGAACCGCACATCGACGCGCGCACGATGGAAATCCACCATTCCAAACACCACGCGGCTTACGTGACGAACCTCAACGCCGCACTCGCCAAGGAGCCCAGCTTCGTCGCTCCAGCCTGCGCTTGCGAGCTGATCGCCAGCTTGGACAAGGTGCCTGTCTCCATTCGCACAGCTGTGCGCAACAACGGCGGAGGCCACTACAACCACAGCTTTTTCTGGAAACTCCTCGCACCGGGCGGCGCCAAAGCACCCATCGGCGCGCTCGCCGAAGCCATCACCAAGACCTTCGGCGGACTTGACGAACTGAAAGAAAAATTCAACGCCGCCGCGCTTTCGCGTTTCGGCTCAGGCTGGGCCTGGCTTATCGTTCAGCCGGATAAAACCCTCGCCGTCACCTCGACCCCGAACCAAGACAGCCCACTCATGGGCAACTTGGCCGATGCACCTGGGAAGGCCGTGCTGGGCCTCGACGTCTGGGAACACGCCTACTACCTGAAGTACCAAAACCGCCGTGCCGACTACACCAGCGCCTTCTGGAACCTCGCCAACTGGACCGTTGCCGACACAAATTATCAGGCCGCTTTGGCCTGAGCTCTCTCCGCGCCCAAAGCCTCTCACGAGCGCAGCCTAGAAAATAACGAGGCTGGGCGATACACTTTTGCACTTCGCCAGACAAACAACTGCCCAGTAAACCATTGCCAATGGCGAGCTCCTGTTTTCTCTTGAATCTGGGAGACGCCTCAGGCAACTTGGCGCGCCGTTGGCGTCGGCAGCGCAAACTCGCTTCGACAAACCAAGGCAACACATCTTCCCATGAAAAAAATCTTCGCACTCCTCTCCTTGCTACTCGCTAGCCTGCCACTGCGGGCACAAGTCGCCGTGCCCCAACCCGGCACAAGCGCCAGCCCCATCGAAGTGGGGGCCGACTATACCAATCTGCAGGGCATCACCCACTTCTACTTGGACGTCAGTACCACAGAAGGCAACAGCCTCTTGGACGCTGAATTTCGGAACGAACTGCGCGACCTGCTTGAACTGGAATTTCGCCGCGCCAATATGAGCCTGCGCACCGCATCTCAAGTCGAAAGAAACCCCGATACCCTCCCCCTGCTACACCTCTCCATCAGATACAATCCCAACATCATGCGCACAAGCTGCGAGCTGGATCTGAAAGTGTATGACAAGGCCAGCATCAACCGAAATAAAGTACTGATCACAGCCGAAATTTTCAAACAGACGACTATCATCTCCATCGGCAGCGAACGGACCCTGCAACAAAACGTCAAGTATCGCTCCCGCCAAATCGTCGCCGATCTGATCAAGGGTATCAAAAAGTAACTCAACTTTTCTTTCGCACAAAAAAGATCCCTAATATGCGCATAATCAGCCTCCTCGGCATTCTCGTATTGCCTGCCGCGCTCTCGGCACAAACGGGCCTCCAAAGCCCACCTGCGCGCCCGCTCTCCCTCCCCAGTCCAACGGCGCCGCGCCAATTGAGTCCCACGGAAGAACTATCCATCCAGTGGACTAACGAGAACCGAAACCAACCACGGGCCAGCGTGGATAGCAGCCTCATCACCCTGGTCGAAGTACGCAGCGCCGTCGCCCCAGCCTTGGTCGCACACAGGCGCGAAGCGAAAAACCAGGCTGAATTTAACATGCGCCGTGACTCCGCCATGATGGAAACAGTCCAATACATGGTGGATAACGAGAAACTCTGTCTCGCCGAATTCCGCGAACGCGGCGCCCCCGTCCCCAGAGCCATGGTCTCACGCCAAGTCGCAGACAAGATCCAACGTCTCTTTCACGGAGATAAAAATGAATACCTCAACATGCTCGAACGCATGGGCATCACCCCGCTGGAAGACCGCCGCCAAATCGAAGAAGGAATGATCGCAAACTACGTCCGGGAAGAAATTTTTAAATCCTACAACGAAGTCAGCCCGCGCAAGATCGCCGAACATTACAAAGCCAGCCAGAAAGAAAAATATACACGGACAGAGCAAGTGCGCTACCGCCATATTTTCCTGACACCCGGCGCCGCAGAAACAGAAGCAGAAGTGCGTGCGCTGGCACAAAACATCATCGAAGATGCCCGCAAAGGCATATCCTTTGAAGAACTCGCCAAAAGACACAGCCGGGATAACAACAGTGACATGGACACCTGGCGCGAAACAAGCGACCTCAACGAACGCACCATCACAGCCCTTAAAGCTCTGCCTGACAACGGCATCAGCGACGCTCTCGAATTCACACCCCCGGGCGGGCGCGTGAGCCTCTACATTTTTCAAAAAACAGGCTATCGCGAAGGCGGGCCTATCCCTATTGAGGAAGTCCAAGACGCTATCGCTGCAGAAATTTCCAATAAAGAAAAACGGGCCGCCTTGGAAGAGTGGCAACAGAGCGCGCGAAAAAAATACTTCGTGCGCTTCTATTGAAATCCCCGATAAATTCTCCCAGAAAATTTTGAGAGAAAAAGTTTGCCGGGGAGAGAGATGGGCAACGATTATTCCTCCCCGCCTTCGTCCTCCGCAGAATCGAGACCTTCGCCATCAAGCCAATCCTCGCTCGGGCCATCAAGCAAATAGCCGAAACCGCTCTCGCCGCAACTCTTTGCGAGACGGGCCAAGACGATCTCGACAAAATCCTCATCGTCCCCTCGCTGCTGAGTGTAAAACGGTCTGCCGGATTTGCCGAAATCGAAAGGAGGTTTTTGCGGAGCTATTCCACCGAACACGGCTAGACCTTCGATAAGATTGTCTGGCGCAGAAAACCCAAGTTTTTTGGAAAAAGCCACCACGCCCTCCACAATGCCGCGCGCTTCTGATGCGCTGATCGGCACAACACGCAAGGCCGACAGGCCATCGTCGAGGAGCGCTTTCAGCGGCACTTTCGAGAGCGTCACCTTGCGCACGCCGAGGCAATGAACGTCTACAAGGAAAGTCACCACATCAGCAGATGCACTCCCCTTGGGGCGTGCGATTAAAACCAAGCCCTGTCCTGCTTCGGACAAATCAGGAGAGGCGAAGGCTGATACTCCCGCCTCTCCTACTGCAGCACGCGTCGTCGATGTGGATTTCTTTTGAGTCATACACCTTGGAATCTCAGCCTTTTCGTCGCCATACGCAATCCAAGATATGCAATCCAAGAAAAGCAAAAAACAATCTTTAAGCTATGCCACGCCCACAGCGTTCATCACATTATGCCCTGTTTATATGCCCTGTTTAAACGGCACATCCACGGCTTCCGAGGGAAGGTGAGCTCCCACTGCTTGGTCAAAAGAAATCTTCAGCGTGTAGGCAGAATCACAGGGCTCTTCTTCCGGCATAATGACCTGAAGACCAGCATCAGTGAGAGTCCATTTTAATTTTTCTTTAGAACCCAACAAGGAAACGTCCAAAAGTTTTGCATCAGCAATAGTGTTTTTATCCAAAGACTTTACGGTAATGGTCTTTCCCCAATTCAGAACAATGGCATAAAGCACCTTGTTTTTAGTGGTGAAACGAATGTCCTCCGCCGTATAGCGAAAATCCTTCCCATCGGTAAAAGTGCCATGGGCAACCTTTGTCGGCCCTTCCCCAAATTTAAACCACGGGCGCGTACCGTAAATCGCTTCTCCGTTGACCTTCAACCACTTGCCGATGTCAAGAAGTACATTTTTCTGCTTGTCCGTAATGACGCCATCCGGCCCAGGCCCAATGTTCAGCAGGAGATTCCCGTTTTTGCTGACAATGTCCACCAAATCACGCACCAGTTTCTTCGAAGATTTGTTGCTCTCTCCATAAACAAATCCCCAAGATTTGTTGCCGACGGAAGTGTCCGTCTGCCAAGGATACTTGCGCATGTCCTTGGAAAGGCCGCGCTCAATGTCCGAGACTTGTACATTGTTCGGATAACCCTGCTTGGTATTGACGACGACGCCTTTTTTCCAGTCCAACGCATTGTTGTAGTAGTAGGCAAGAAACTGGTTAAACCAAGGCTTGATTTCGGAAACCGTCCAATCAAACCAGATGAGCTGCGGCTGGTACTTATCAATCAACTCGCGAGTGTGAAGGAGGAAATCCTCGCCGACATAGTCCGGGTAATCAAATTTTTTCTGGTATGCGTCGACCCCCGGCAGACGGAAGCCATAAAGACCAATTTTTTTCTCCTTGTCCGCGTTCACATCCGTGTCGTGCCCAAGGCCTGAATTAAAAAACCAGCTATTTTCGAGGCGATGGCTGGAGAGACCAAAAATAATACCCTCCTTGTCTGCTGCTTTTTTCAGAAGGCCAATGACGTCTCTTTTCGGGCCCATCTTGACGGCATTCCATTCGTTGCGCCCACTGTCATACATGGAGAATCCGTCGTGGTGCTCGGCGACGGGAACGACATACTTTGCCCCTGCATCCTTGAAAAGTTTCATCCATTCATCGGCGTCAAATTTCTCGGCAGTAAACTTCGGGATGAAATCCTTGTATCCAAACTTATTTTGCGGTCCGAAACGCGCTTTATGCGCTCCATATTCCGGAGATTTTTTTTCGTACATTTTCCGTGCGTGCCACTCATTGTATATCGCAGGGACGGAATAAACACCCCAGTGGATGAAAATGCCAAACTTGGCATCCTGAAACCATTCGGGGCATTGGTAGTGGCTGGCGATGTTATCCCAGTCTGGCTTGAAAATCGCCGTGCCTTTGGGGGAGGCACTGTCGATAGGTTTCGCGCTTGCTTGGCAAACACCGCTCGCAGCAGACAACACGACGGCTGCACTTAGGTAAAAAGAGGTTCTCATGTGTTTTTGGAAAAAAGGATGGAGATACCGACAAAGTCTCTTGAAGGAAGTTCCATCGAAAATACGCGTTTCTCCTCCCTGAGGGCTGTAGGGCTCTCCTGCCCTACAGCCTCTGCCCGAGCCAGAGACCGAGCACGAATGTCGCCCCATAGGCTAGGAGAAAGGCCGCCGTCCGTCCCAGCCAGGAGCCACATGCCCGAGCCTCGCGCGCGTTCCAGAAACCCGCACCCAAGCGCAGGGCCAGCGGCCCTAAAAGTAGGGGAAGCAGGCTGCCCCTACCCATGCCGAACACCGGGAGCAGGCCGACGGCCAGCAGCGCCAGCGCAAGATTACCCGCGTAAACACGCCGCGCAAAGCCGCGCCCGAAACGTACTACCGTCGTGCGTTTGCCCGCGAGGGCATCTGTCTCCATGTCCCTGGCATTGTTCACGATAAGGATGTTTGTGGCCAGCAGGCCGCAGCCCAACCCACCGACCCAAGCTGCGGCCGGGAAGCTTCCGCACTGCACGTAGGCCGAAAAGAGCACCGCCACAAAGCCGAAAAATACCACGACAAAAACATCCCCCCAACCTCGGTAGGCCAACGGGAAAGGCCCAGCCGTATACGCCAGGCAAGCAAGTAGGCACAACACGCCCACAGCTACAAGCCACCAAGCCACCCAAAACACCAACGGAAGGCCCGCAAAAAACGCCAGCGCAACGCCAGCGCCAACGGCAAAGCGCATCGCGCGCGCGGATACTTTCCCACTGGCCACCGCGCGCACCGGCCCAAGGCGCGCAGGGGTATCCGCGCCACGGACAAAATCCCCAAGGTCATTCGCAAAATTACAAGTCACCTGCACACAAAGGGCAAAACCCAACGTCGAGAGCATGACCCACGGCGAGAAACCACCCGCTACTGCCGCGCTCGCAGAGCCAATCGCCACAGGCACCACCGCCGCCGACAAAGTCTTCGGGCGACATGCCTGCCACCAGACATTCAAGAGGGCTCGCACCCCACCCCCCCTTCTCAACGACGGCGACGCGCGCCACCGCTACGGTTCCCTGCGCCACCACCCGGACGGGCACCTGCCGCCGTGCGAAATGCCGACGCCTCACTGTTCCGCAAGCGGTACACAATACGCGCTTGAGAAATGTCCTTCGGGTCCATTTCCACGCGCACCAAGTCACCCACGATGATCTTGATAAAGTTTTTCCGCAACTTCCCCGATATGCGCCCAAGGACAAGGTGCTTGTTGGGCAATTCCACCATGAACATGGTGCCCGGCAAGACCTGGACAACCTTGCCTTCGAGTTCTATGAGTTGTTCTTCTGACATGTGAGCTTTTGAAAAAGAAAGACGGAAAAAAGAGGCGCGAGGCTTTTCCTCCGCGCCATCAAGTCAAGCCGAGAAGTACACGAAAAGACAGGGACGTCGCCGCCCTTGCCTCCTGTTCATTTATTGAGCCACCCAATCCGTGTCCGGCGGCTGGCCTCGCCTGACGCTCGAAGAAACATCGAAGACAAACTCCATTCCCGCCAGGGCGCCTCAGTCAGCAACTTCGCCCTGCGCCTGCTGCCGCCACACTCCCGCTCCAGCCGTGAGTTTGGCTTTTGCCCGGACACAAAAAAACGGGGGTTGCATTGCCCCCGTTTTTTTCGAAAGGATCCCCTGTCGCGTTAGGCGATGGTGACTTCCTTGCTGAGGTAAACGTCCTGAATGGTTTGCAGGAGCTTGGCGCCTTCGGCCATTGGGCGTTGGAAAGCCTTGCGGCCAGAAATCAGGCCTTGGCCACCGGCGCGTTTGTTGATGACGGCGGTCTTGACGGCTTCGGCGAAATCGTTGTCGCCGGAGGCGCCGCCGGAGTTGATGAGACCTTGGCGCCCGAGATAACAGTTCGCCAC
>JAITHA010000013.1 GCA_031280235.1 Puniceicoccales bacterium
GCCAATGATGGGGCGGAAGGCAAAGTTGCCGAATGCCGGGCTGTTCGTCAGCCCGGCCCGATCGAGGCTCCCGCCTCAGAGGCTTGGAACGAAATTACAGACAAAGCGGGACACCCGCGCAAATTTAATCTGCTCTCCTCCGGGCTGTGGAACTTTTATATCAACTGAGCTCAAATACCTCGCGAAAGCTTGCACAGTCTCTTATTCCACAACTGCTCTAGTATCTTTCCGATGATGATTTGGCATGACTTCCAGGTTGTCCGAATCTACCCATACCCGCCTCGGCCCTCTTTTTTTTAAAAAAAATCCCCGTACAATAACCCAGAAAACCAAACTCCCCAAAACACGAAAGACAGGCCAACAATATCCCAAAACGTGTCAGCGACGGCGAAAAAATCGTGTCAAGGGAAAAAAATCAAGAGATGTTCCCGATCTTGACGTACTCGTGATTGGACGCATCGATCTTTACGTTGATCTTCGCCCGTTTCAGCGAGTCAAGCAAAATTTTCTTCTGGTTCGGAAGGTCCAATCAGGCGGTCTCATGGGTATGCACGACGCGCGAATCAGACGCCCGATTGCTTTGCGAGGTCTTGGGCGACGCAACGCCGGATGTCCCCCGTGATGCGCATGGGGCAAAAATTGGGGCCGCACATGGAGCAATAGTGGGCGCTCTTGGCGCTATCGTGTGGCAGCGTCGCGTCGTGGTAGACGCGGGCCATTTCGGGGTCGAGGGAGAGGTTGAATTGGTCTTCCCAGCGAAACTCGAACCTAGCCTTGGAGAGCGCGTTGTCGCGCGTTTGGGCGTAGGGATGGCCCTTGGCAAGGTCGGCTGCGTGGGCCGCGATTTTGTAGGTGATGACGCCCGCGCGAACGTCGTCGCGATTGGGCAGGCCGAGGTGCTCCTTGGGGGTAACGTAGCAAAGCATCGCGGTGCCGTTCCAGCCGATGATGGCGGCGCCAATGGCACTCGTGATGTGGTCGTAGGCCGGGGCGATGTCCGTCGTCACTGGGCCGAGGGTGTAGAAAGGGGCTTCGTGGCACCACTCGAGCTGGTGCTCCATGTTCTCCTTGATCTTGTGCATGGGAACGTGCCCCGGCCCTTCGTTCATCACCTGCACACCGTGCTCCCAAGCGCGACTGGTGAGCTCGCCCTGTATTTTCAGTTCGGCAAATTGCGCCTCGTCGTTGGCGTCGGCGATGGAACCCGGGCGCAAGCCGTCGCCGATGGACACAGCGATGTCGTAGGCGGCCAAAATTTCGCAGATTTCATCCCAGTGCGTGTAGAGGAAGTTTTCCCTAGCGTTGGCGAGGCACCACTGGGCAAGAATGGCACCACCGCGCGAGACAATGCCAGTAAGCCGCTTTGCCGTGAACGGCAGGAAGGCCCGTAAGAGGCCCGCATGAATGGTGAAATAGTCCACGCCCTGTTCGGCTTGTTCAATGAGTGTGTCACGGTAGATTTCCCACGTCAGCGCATTGGCGCGCCCGTTCGTTTTTTCCAAGGCCTGATAAATAGGCACCGTCCCGACGGGAACCGGGCAGTTGCGCAAAATCCACTCGCGCGTCTGATGGATGTTCCTGCCCGTGGAAAGATCCATGAGCGTGTCGCCACCCCATTTGATCGACCAGCGCATTTTCTCCACTTCTTCCTCGATGTTGGAGGCAACGGCGGAGTTGCCGATATTGGTGTTAATCTTTACCAAAAAATGCCGCCCGATCGCCATTGGCTCAGCTTCGGGATGTTTGATGTTGGATGGGATGATGGCCCGCCCGCGCTCGACCTCGGCTCGCACAAATTTGGGAGAAAGTTTTTCGCGAATGGCGACAAACTCCATCTCCGGAGTGATGATGCCCCGGCGCGCGCATTGCATCTGTGTGGTCGGCGCCCCTTCCGCCTTGCGCCCGGCGATCCAAGCCGCACGCACGAGCGGGAGACCCCGCGTGACATCCCCATGGAAACGCGGATCGCCCCACGGCCCGGAGGTGTCATAAACGTCCACTGGGGCATTGTCCTCCAACGAGCCGTCATCACGCCGCGTTGGCGAGAGCAAGACACGCCGCATAGGCACACACAAATCAGGCCGCGAGCCCTGGGCGTAAACGCGTTGTGACCCTGGGAAGAGCGCGTGCGCGACAGGTGTTAGATCGTCGGGTTGGAGTGGCATGGCAGTTAGCGACGACGTTTGTCGCCTTCGCGATTATCCTCTTCCTCCTCATTTTCCTCGCCTTCTTCGTCCCAGTGCATCGTGTCGTCCTCCTCTATCTTCTCCTCGGTATCGAGGTCAAAACCCTCGCCAACATCGATGTCTTCTTCGTCGGCATCTTCCACCGTGGTCTCCTCCTCTTCCGAAGAAAGCTCGTAGCCTTCGGGGACGAATTCCAGTATGTCCGTGACCTCGGTGAATGCGTGCAGCGCATGCCCTTCGGCATCGGTCTGGCTCTGTAATTCGCGCACTTGGTCCTCCAAATCATCAATGGTCAATTTCTGCTCAAACTTGACGTTGTCGTTGAGAAACTTGACGCGAAGCTTCGTGATGTGCGTGAGGAACTCGGAGTAGGGGCTGGCATCCTCGTCTGCCACATCCGGCAGGGCAAAGAGCACTTCGTCAGAATCAACAAAGGAATCGTTCACGCGAACGAGGCGCAGCTGCTTGTCCGCCAAGGCCTCCTGCACTTGAAACGGGATGAAAGCCTGTTCCAGAAAATCCATGACAAGACCGTACTCACGCAATGGGTCGAGCAGGTCGAGCACGTGCGCAAACTGCTTGGGGTCGATGATGGGAAGGCCATCCGTATCCCAGTTCCCGGTGTTGTTGGTCTTCTTGACCCACCAGTTTTTGTCTTTGCGAAGGTGTACGACGCACCAGAGTAGATTTTTAGACGATTTCGCCATGGTGGCGCAAACCGCATGGTAAATTGAAAAAACTTGTCAAGCGAAGCGCGTCAGATTTCGGAGGCAGGAACCTCCCCGGCAATCGCGTGTCTCAGCGTGCCACTATGCGATTTTTCAAAGCACTCCTCGCGTTCGCGCTGCTCGCCAGCATGCCCACGCTTACCCATGCGGCCGGAAACGATGCCTTCTCGGTGCTCGTCTTCTCAAAGACCAACGGTTTCCGCCACAAGGACGCCATCGACGCCGGGATCCCTGCCCTCACACAACTTGGCCAAGCCCTCAACTTCAAGGTGGACGCCACTGAGGACGCCTCTGTCTTCACTTCCGAAAACCTAAAGAAATACCAAGCCGTCATCCTGCTCAACACCACGGGCGCCTTCCTCGCCGACCGCCTCCGCAAAGACGCCTCCCAAGAGCAACGTGACAAGGCCAAGGACGACCTCGAAGCCCGCAAGGCTGCCTTCAAAAACTATGTCGAAAATGGTGGCGCTATCATCGGCCTACACTCCGCCACAGACGGCTTCCACAACAAGGGCGAAGATTGGCCTGTCTTCCATCAGATCATCGGCGGCAGCTTCCAGCACCATCCCCAACACCAAAATGGGCGCCTCGTCATCGTCGACCGTACCCATCCTTCGGTCGCTCACCTTAAAGCCCTCTCCGCCGAACCCGGCTCCCAAGACGCCGCTTGGACCTGCTTCGACGAATGGTACAACTTCAAGAATCTCCAGAAAGACAACCACCTCATCCTCACCCTCGACCCCACCTCTGGCAAAGGGCACCGCACCAACCACTATGCCGACGGCAGCAAGTGCGACACCCACCCCTTCGCCTGGACGCGCAGCTTCGGCAAAGGCAAAATCTTTTACACCTCGCGCGGCCACTACGGCAAAGCCTTCGCTGAATACGACTACGTGCAACACGTCATCGGCGGCCTCTTCTGGGCCCTCGACCGCACCACCCCCAAGGTGGATCCGGAGCTCGTCAAAACCTTCGGCCCCAAGCCCAAAGGAAAAGGTAAAAAGCAGTAATACTGCCGCCACACCGGGCCCCAACACACCCTGCTGCCTCCCCCCACGGCTTGCGCGAAGCCCGGCGGAGGCAGCGTGTTTTTTGCACGACACCGCGCCCTCGCTTAAAGGGATTGCAACCAAGTACCTTCTCTCCACCCTGCCGCGCTGATGCCCAAAAACATTGATACGCAATCCAAGGCGAAAAAATCATTCAAGGCGAAGACAAAGCCCACCACCAAGTCGGCGAAACGCCCCCTGTTAACCGGAGTAGTGAGGGAGAAACGGAGTCTCCCCAAGGACGCCCCCGATACGACGAAGCCCTCACGCGCCACGACCCGCAAAACGCAAGCCTCCCCCCAAAGCGTGGCAAAATTACCCCTACCCGCACTGTTGGTTTTCCCCGAATCCCAGCTCATCGAAACCTGCCTGCAAGCACTCGACGAAAAAAAAGCCGAAGACCTGCAAGTCGTGGATGTGCGCGGCAAATCAGGTGTGACAGATTTCCACATCCTCGCCACAGGCACTTCAGAGCCTCACCTGCGTGCGCTGCGCGTAGCGATCGAAAAAGTCCTGGACGACTCGGCAACACCCATCCTCGGCAAAGAGATCCAAGCCGGAAGCGGCTGGAGCGTCATCGGAGCTCCAGAAGTCATCGTGCATTTCTTCCTTCGAGAAAAACGCGCCAGCTACGCCCTTGAGCAACTGTGGAAGAACGGGTGAACACGCACGCAAAATGAAAACCTTTTTCCTGATCACCTTGGCGGCAGGCGGGGTTTGTATTGCAGGCCTTCTGCTCTACACTCGGCGCCACAGCGATGAACAGGAAACGGGTTCCAAGGGACTGGAAGCGCCCCAGATGCTAATCCCCGGCGAGGCGAAAGAGCTCCTCCCATTGGAAAGCTCAGCCCAGCTCGACACCAAGCTTGTCCGCGAATGCTCCGGTTTTGCGCGCAGCCGCAAATATCCAGAAATCTACTGGACGATTAGCGATTCCGGCGCCCCCCCAAACATCTACGCCATGCGCGCAGACGGCTCCATCATAAAACCACCCGGCGCTGGCAAAAATTACCAAGGCATTCGCGTCAAAGGCGCTACCAACATCGATTGGGAAGCCATCTGCCTCGGCCACGACGGGCGCCTCATTGTCGCCGACACCGGCAACAACACCAATAGCCGACAGAACCTCGCCCTGTATATCTTCCCCGAGCCCGACCCACAAAAGGACGCCGAAACAGAAACGGCTCACCGAGTCCCAGTTAAATTCGAACAGCAAGAACAGTTCCCCGACCCACAGAAACGCTACGACTGCGAAGCCATCTTCTCGCACGGCAATGAGCTCTACGCGTTCACCAAACGGCGCAAAGATACATGGACCGTGCTCCATCGCCTAAAGCACAGTAGCGCAGGCGTGGCCGTGTTCACCCCCGTCACCGCCTTCAACTCGCGCGGCATGGTCACCGATGCCGCCACATCCCCGGACGAGCACCGCCTCGTCGTGCTTACCTACCACGGCATCTGGCTCTTCGAACTGTCCCCCGCAGGCACGCCAAACCCACTCTCCGGCCCCGCTTGGTATGCACGCCTGCAGTTCCCCCTTAACACATGGCAAGTCGAAGCCGTAGCCTTCGAAGATGACTCCCACCTCCTCATCGGCTCCGAACAAGGAGCCCTCTACAAACTGGAACTCTCCCGTTTGAGCAAAATGCGATAACCATGGCAATGCCTCGGCTAGTTCCCTCGTCACAGCAAGGTAGGGACGACTCGCCATGCTCTCCGCAACGATGCTGGTGGCTGGCCACGCTGCCTGACGTGTGCCACCCGACGGTGTTTAGAGCATTTCAAATAAGACTGTAGCCATTAGTGATGATCTATGGCAAGGAAGGGGCATGAAAAAAAACACTGTCATTGGATTTGAGAGCGAGAATTATGGAGGTCTATGAGGCAGAGGAGGCGACGAGGGAGGAGCTGGCGAGGCGCTTCAAGGTGTTGCTGGGGATGGTCAAGAAGCTGCTCAGCCAGTGGACACGCGTGTGATCTGCCGCGCGCCGCGCAGGCACTGGCGAACCATCACGATGATCCCCTCGGTTCATTTGGACGGTCGCTCTCCCCCCCCAAAAACAATATTTCCGATACCCCATTTTTATGGCTTGCATTCCCAAGAAGCTTTTCATTTCCTCTGTTCTGTCGGTACGAAATCGACATCAAACCAAAACAAACACTACTCCATGAAGAC
>JAITHA010000057.1 GCA_031280235.1 Puniceicoccales bacterium
TTGAAGAGGCGTTTGTAGTAAAAATTCCCGGTGTAAAGCGCCGCCGCGGGGTTGTGCGCGAGGACCCGGTCTTTGGTGATAAGCGTGGTGACGGGTGCTTCGGAATGTTTCATGAAGAGTGAATCGTGGCCGACACAGAGTCCCACGATGACATTCAAGTGCGTCTTGTAGTTGTTGAGCAAACGCGCTTGGAGGACGGGGTTGCAGAGAGCTTCGTAAGAGCCGGGCTGCACCTTGAGATTCTCTGGTACGCCGATGCACGTTTTGTCCACCGAGCCGACTTTGCAGATGGCGGTGCGCGATTCGAACCCGTGCGCTTTGAGAATGCGCGCAAACAGGCGCGTCTCGGCCATCAATCCCACGCAAGTGGCGATGCCGATGCGCGTTGCGCCGATGCGGTTCGCGAAGGCGATGATTTCCTCGACCCGCGTGAGGCGCCCATAGTAAGTGCCTTCGACTTCGATGGCCGCGCGTGCGACGCGTTCATCCTCGCCGCCTTCGCGGTAATTGTCGAGCGAGCCTTGGACGAGCGCCGGATCCGCATTTTCGCCATGGCAAAAAGACGGGAAAGTGCCGTCGTTGCGATAACAGTTGACGACTCCGCAGTCGGAACAGGTGAGGGGGACTTTTTCGGCTTTCGAGGACATGGTGCTTAGTAGGACTTCCAGTGTTTTGAAGTCAAATTGTATAATCTCGACTAAAGAACTTATCAAGTCGGAAGTTGAAGGGGCTTCGCTAGCTCCTTTATTGAACGGGCGGAGCGTGCTAAGGCATCATTTGTTTTGGGGCACAGTTTGTGTCGTATAGCTTGTCACTTGTGCGCTGCCATCTGCGAATTGGATGGAGAAGGATTTTTGCGGCACGATAGCATTTGCGGAGGCAACGAGTTTCTTTGCATCATCGCGCACGATGGCGAAGCCGCGTCGCAAGGTGGGCTCTGTGCCCAAGGCGAAGAGGCGGCTGTGGAGCGATGCGAGCCTGTCTGTGGCGCGTTGGTTCCAGTGAGTGATGTTTTTGCCGAGACGATTGCGCAGGTGCTCGATTTGTTGGTGCATCAGGCGCAAACGTTCACGTGGAGCGTGCATGTCGAGGCGCGAGCGCAAGTCGTCGAGGCGGAGCCATAGGCTTTCCAGGCGACGCCGGGGCTCGTGACGAGCGAGTTCGGCCTGAAGTAGCCCGAGGCGGTGTGAGAGGATTTCTGCCCTGTGGTGTATTTCGCGGGTGAAGGTAGCGGCGACGCGCGCAAGGCGTTCGGTGCAAGCGAGGCGGCTGGAGCTGATTAATTCTGCGGCGGCGCTTGGCGTCTCAGCGCGCACATCGGCAGCAAAGTCGGCGAGGGTGAAATCAATCTCGTGCCCCACCGCTGAGATGATGGGGATGGGCGAGGCACAGATGGCTCGGACGATCTTTTCTTCATTGAACGGCCAGAGGTCTTCCAAGCTGCCGCCGCCTCGGGCGAGCACGAGCACGTCGGGGCACGGAGTGAGAGTTTGGGCCAGAGTGAGCGCGGTAGTGATCTCGGACGCGGCCGTCTCGCCCTGCACGCGCACGGGAATGAGGAGTACGTGGCCGCGCCAATCTCTGCGGTGCAAGATGCGCAAGAAATCCTGCAAGGCTGCCCCAGAGGGCGAGCTGATTATCGCGATATGGAGAGGCACGAGTGGTAGCGCACGTTTTCTGGCGCGGGCGAACAGGCCCTCGGCGGCGAGTTTTTGCCGTAGGTGCTCAAAGGCTTTTTGCAAGCGTCCAAGGCCATGGTCTTCCATTTGTCTCACGATGAGCTGGTAGGTGCCGCGCGGCTCGTAGGCGCCAATGGCCCCGGTGGCGACCACTTGCATGCCGTCGCGCGGCACGCAACGGATATGCTGGGCGTCGCCGCGAAAGAGCACTGCTGACAGCTGGCTACCCGGGTCTTTGAGGGTGAAGTAGAGGTGTCCGCTTGCCTGGCTGCGCAAATTGGAAATTTCGCCGCGCACGGATACCAAGGGAAAGGTACCTTCAAGGATGCCCCTGAGACGGCGGGAAAACTCGGAGACGCTGAGAACATCTGGCGCAGCGGGGCCGGGCTGCATTGCGAAAAGATCCATGGTGGTGTCGTGCATGGTGGACTCTGTTTCCACCAAGGAGCAGCGCGTTTGACAAAAAGAAACGCACGACGGGCTCCACTTTCTGCTTGCGCGATGTGACGCGGTAGGCAGGCTGCGTGGCATTGCTTGTGACTGCGATGGTCGGCATCTCTGCGGGCGTCCCCTCTTGCCCTTTCCAGAGCCTGCCCTACCGGATGCCAGCCGAAGCACCAACCAAGCGCTTGCGCGTGCCATGCAGTTTGCTTCTTGCACTCGCCCGCAGCCAGCGCGCGCTTTTTCAGAAACAACCCACGCATGAGCGAAAACACGGAACCTTTAAGACGCGAGCCTGCCAAGCACATTGGCGGCAACAACCCGGGGGACACGCCCGGCAACGCAGGGGAGACTCACAACAATAACCCATCGGCTGGAGAACTCCTTCGGGTCGAGGGTGTTTTTGAGCCAGACAAGCGCGAAAGCGGTTCTTTGCTTGACCCGACTAAAAATGGCCGAACGCGCCCCTCCGATCCCTTCGTTGCTCGCGAAATCGTAAAAGCAAACAAGCTCAGACGTGGCAGCTTGGTGCTCGGGATGGCCGCGCACGATCCCAGATTTCCAAACCCAAAACTTCGCACCATCACGACGGTGGACGGCTTGCCGCCCTTAGATCGTACACGTCGTTTCACTTTTCAGCAACTCACCAGCATCGCGCCAGATTCGCAACTCCGTCTCGAAACTCGGGACGGGCGTTTGACCAACCGGGTGATTGACCTTTTTTGCCCAATAGGGAAGGGGACGCGCGGCGTCATCGTCGCCCCACCACGCACTGGCAAGACGACCCTCCTGAAAGACATCGCCCAAGGCGTCTTCGAGAACCACCCAGAGTGCAAGGTGATGGTGTTGCTCGTCGATGAACGCCCAGAGGAAGTCACTGACTTCAGGCGCGAATTGCCCAAGGCCGAGCTCTACGCATCGTCCAACGACGAGGATGTGCAAAATCACGTCCGCGTCGCCGAAGCCTGCATTGAGCGCGCGCGCCGCATGGTCGAAGCCGGGCAGGACGCTGTACTGCTAATCGACTCTCTAACGCGCCTCACGCGCGCCTACAACAACGCCAAAACGGGCTCAGGCAAGACGATGACAGGCGGCATTGATTCACGCGCCTTGGAGAAGCCGCGCCAGATATTTTCCAGCGCTCGCAATACCGAGGAAGCGGGCAGCCTCACGATTGTTGCCTCCGCCCTCGTGCAGACGGGCAGCCGCATGGACGATCTCATTTTTGAGGAATTCAAGGGAACGGGAAACATGGAGATGGTGCTAGACCGTAAGGTGGCAGAGTTGCGCATTTGGCCAGCCTTCAACCTCGCTGCCAGCGGCACTCGCAAAGAAGAGCTCATTCTCTCTGCGGACGCTTTGGAAGCCGCCTCATTTCTACGGAGAGCGATGTCTGGCGGAAGAATTGAAGACATCGCCGAAGCTATGATGGAGCGCCTCTCCAAGACAAAAGACAATGCGGAATTTATCCGCCTCATTCGCAGCAATTGAGAGGAAAGAACCTCGAAACAATGCCCCAGACACGCACAGGTGGCTTTTCCCAAGAGCCCGAAATATTCCCCGGCCACGAAAACGTGACAGAGTTCATCCAGATGCTCGAACACGGGCGCCACGTGGCGCCTTACACCGTTCGCAACTACAGGCAGACATTGCGGGATTTTTGCCTTTGGGCACATAAGAACGCCGGTTTTCAAGGCGATTTTCAAAAAGTCACACAGCGGCTTGTTCGGGATTTTGTCATCGAAAGACAAACTACCCATGCCCGTACTACCCTGCATAACCACATCAGCGCTCTGCGCACATTTTACCGCTATCTCCTCAAACGCGGCATCGTGGATGCCTCTCCATTAACCGGCCTACACGCGCCTAAATTGCCCAAAAAACTCCCGCGTTTTTTGACTGAAAAAGAAATCGCGAATCTCTTGGAAGGCCCGCTGAAACTTTACAACGCTGGGCGCATCGATACCTGGACTTACGCCCGGGATCAAGCCATCTTCGAATGCCTCTACGGCGCCGGCCTACGTATTGCCGAACTTTGCCGACTCAGTTATGAATGCGTGGATTTTACAGAAGGTCTTGTACGCGTTCTTGGTAAGGGCTCAAAAGAACGCATTGTGCCGGTAGGCACCGTCGCACGCGATGCGCTCTTGCGCCTCCAAAAGTTTTTGCCACATGCCGACAGAAACGGCGAAAAGCCTGTCTTCACAAAGACACTGGGATATCCCGCTTTTTTGCACCCGCGCAGTGTCCAAGTTTTGCTAAAACGTTACCTCGCCCTCGCCGGGCTTCCGGCAGATATCACACCGCATAAACTGCGCCACACTTGCGCCACGCACTTGCTCAATCACGGCGCGGATCTACGCGTTATCCAGGAACAACTTGGCCACAGTTCATTGACTGCGACGCAGATTTATACCCATGTCTCCCTCGCTCGCCTCAAAGAGATGCATGCGTACGCCCACCCGCGTGCGTAACGAACGCGCAAACACGTTTTATGTCATGAAAAATGCCGCCCTCGAAAATCATATTCTCCGACGCCTTCGATGGGATGAACTCGATGTGACATATTTGTGCCGAATCGTCGAAAACGCTAAGGCTGAAGATCTCGCAGGGCTCGGTCTTGCCAGCCCACCCAAACGTGTCGGCGACCCTTCTACCGAGCTTCTCCTCGCACCCCAAAAACAAGGTCGTGCTCACCTTATAGCACGGAAGGAATGTGTCGTGTGCGGGCTCCCGCTTGTACCATTTATTCTGGAGGCCTACGGCGGGAGAGTGCAGTTAAAAGAGCACTGCACAGACGGGCAAAAACTTCCAGCAGGAACAGTGCTCGCCACCCTGCAGGGCGATGCCGCAACGATACTCACGGCTGAACGTGTTATCTTGAATTTTTCCCAGAAACTTACAGGTATTGCCACGCAAACAAAGCACTATGTGGCGTGTATCGAAAATGGCCCAACACGCCTCCTCGACACACGCAAAACAACCCCGGGTTGGCGCATGTTGGAGAAATACGCCGTGGCCACGGGAAGCGCCTGGAACCACCGGCTCGGTCTCTTCGATCGAATAATGCTCAAGGATAATCACTTTGAAGCCGGACAAGCCTTTGTTGGAGAAGGGCTTGCATCCCTCATTCGCCGCGCGCGAAAAGCACGCCCAGATCTTCCAATAGAATGCGAAGTGGACTCTTTAGAACAAATCCAACCCGTGCTCAAAGCGGGGGCTGACATCATTCTCCTCGACAATTTCCCTTTACCAAAATTACGTCAGGCGCTTGCCCAAATTAATAATGCTGCATGGACTGAGGCCAGCGGCGGTATCACTCTCGATGCCCTTCCAGCAATTGCCGAAACCGGCGTGGATTTTATCTCAACGGGCGCACTCACACACCAAGCCCATTGGTTGGATATCGGCCTTGATTGGGAATAATTTTTTTAGGGCATTTTTTAGGCTCATGAGCCAACGAATTCTTTAGAAGGGAAATTCACCGGCGGCGGATTTATCGGCGTTGGGGTCTTTGGCATCCTCTTGCTGTAATTCATCTGCCATTTCATGGATTTCCAAGGCGCGGATGCGGATGGCTTTTCCTTTGACGGGGCATGCAAATTGGCAGGCGCCGCAGCCGATACAGTGTTCTTGGTTGATTTGGGGTTCGTTGAAACGTGCGGGGCCTTTCACAAATTGCAGCGCAGCGGTGGGGCAGTGTTCGGCACAGGCACCGCAGGCAAAGTCGTCGGTGCGGACGAGGCAGCGTGTGAGGTCTACGGAGGCGATGCCGAGGCGCGTTTTTTTCTTTGTGTCGAGGGTTATTGGGAGCAGGGCGTCATCTGGGCAGATGTCGCAGCAGACGGTGCAGTTGATATTGCAAAAGCTGCGGTTAAAGTTCATATGCGGCTTCATGAAGCCTGTAAGTTGGCCATATTGTGTTGTGGCGGGTTCGAGGACGTGTTCAGGGCAGGCGCTGACGCAGAGTTGGCAAGCGGTGCAATGTTCGACGAAGCGGGCGCGGGATTGGGCGCCCGGTGGCGCGATGGCTGAGGCGGTGTTTAGAGTCTTGTCGTGGCCGAGCCAGGCGAGGGTACTTGCTGCTGCTGCGGTGCCAGTGCTGGTGAGAAAACTGCGGCGCGAGAGGATTATTTTGCTGCCGGGTGTGCTGCTTGAGTTAGCGGTGGTGAGAGTCGTGGCAGGCCTGGGTTTGGGACTCAGTTTACCTCGGGCTTTCGCTTTGCCGAGGAGACTTGGCAGGATGCCGTGCTCGTCGCAAATGGCCACGCAATTGAAGCAGGACACGCAGCGGCTCATGTCGACTTCCTGTGTTTTTAGGTTGATGCATTGGGCTTTGCAGACACGCTGGCAATCGCCACAGCGCACGCATGAGGTTTTGTCTATCGCGATGCGTACGAGGGCTCGGCTGGATATCCAGCCGAGGAGCGAGCCTACGGGGCAGATGAGGTTACAGTAAAGCCGCCCGCGCAGGGCGGACAGGATGGCGATGGCGGAGAAGATAAACAGTGGTGGCAACAGGGCGCCGAAGCTTACCCATGGGACGGAAATGCGTGGTACCGCATTGGGAAAAAATGTGGACAGGAGGTTGTTGGCAAAGGTTACGGGTAGGCGGAAAATGCTGCCCATGATGCGCCCGAATTGGCTGTAGGGGTCGAGCCAGCTTACGATGAAGGCTTTCCAGCCAAAGACGAGTGCGAGGATGGTGGCGATGAGGAGGGCCTGGCGCAGGATTTGCCGCGGTGGCTCGTAGGGGAGGCGCAGGCGATTGCCGCAGATTTTCCTGCCCAAGGCCACGAGGCGCGCAATGGCATCTTGCAGCAAGCCGAGAGGGCAGAGGATCGAGCAGTAGATGCGACCGATGAGTGCAGTGAGCGCGAGTATGGAAGCGCAGGTGGCTGCGGCCAAGCTAGCTCCTCCGAGTACCGACATGACGGCTGGCATGAATTGCGCGGAGGTGATGCGCTCCTTGAAAGACTCTGGGATGAGACTATGGCTGTCGAAGAAAACAATGCATGTCGTCGCGCCAACAAGTATGCCGAGAACTAGGCGGAGAGTTTTGAGATGATGCATAGAAAAGACTGCCTCGTGGGACAGAGGGGGAGGCAAAATGTTTCCTGCTGCCTGTGTGTGCTGGTTGGTTTTTCGTTTTCTCGTGCTGGCAAGGTGGGCAGCGTGCTGCTGTTTTCTTGTTCATGCAAAGACTTGTTTTTTTTGGTTCGGACGAAATTGCCCTACCTGCCTTGGAGCACATTGTTTCGCGCTTTGGCAGTGAGGTGGAGCTTGTTGCTGTTTTTAGCCAGCCTGATCGCCCGTCGGGTCGTGGGCAGCTTTTGCATTCCAACGCGGTTGTCGCTTGGGCGCGTGCACGCGGGGTCGCGGTTTTCCAGCCGGAGAAACTGGATGTTTCGACGCCCGCATTGCTTCGCGAGGAATTGCGTTGTGACCTTGGGCTTGTCATGGCGTATGGGCACATTCTCAAAAGCGAGTTACTAGCCGTACCCGCGCTTGGTTTTTACAATCTCCATGCGTCTTTGCTGCCGAAATTTCGTGGCGCAGCCCCTATTGAGGGCGCCATTGCCAGCGTGGAGGCGCAGAGTGGCGTTTGCCTGCAACGCATAGTGCAGCGCCTTGATGCTGGGCCGCTTGCCGGGGCGGAGCCTGTCCCGCTCGCGCTGGACGAGACGCGCGCGGGTCTGCGCCAGCGGATTGCTCAGGCGTGCGTGCCTTTGTTGGATCGCATTCTCCCGGGCATCCTTGATGGCAGCGTGCAGTGTGTGCCCCAGGATGAGGCGAGGGTGAGTTTCACGCGAAAGATCACACGTGAGGATTCCGCTTTGGATTTCCATGCGACGGCGCGGGAAATCGCGGCTCGGGTGCGAGCACTTGTACCGTGGCCTGGCGCGTCGTTTTCCTTTGCGGGGCTGACTCTGAAAATAGGTGCTGCGCAGGCGGAAGCTGCGGAGGGTATCGCGGGGTACACCCCGGGTTGTGTCCTGTCGGCAGATGAGGCCGGGCTTTGCCTTGCGACGGGCAGCGGAGTGTTGCGGGTGTTGCTCTTGCAACGCCCTTCCGGGAAAATGCTGCCCGCCGGGGCTTTCCTAAGAGGATTCCCGATGCCAGTGGGCACGGTGTTGGAGAGCGTGCCGATGCGACCTTTGGCCCGCGCTTCGGTGGTGTAAGCGCGGCGTACGCCTACTCTGCCTTTACGACATAAATCAGGCTCGCCTCCTCGCGGAGATATTTCTGGGTGAATTGTGCGAGGCTATCCACGTCTTGTGCGCCGAGTTTTTCTTCCCACCATTCGTTGCGATTCACTCCGCGCCCGTAGATGGTGTTGAGCGCGGCGTTGAGCGTGCGTGCGTCGGGTTTTTGGGCCGTCATGCGGCGCGCCGTGCGCAGGTGCGCCTTGCCAGCCTCAATTTCTTCCGGGGTGAGTTTCCCAGAGCGCACGCGTTCGAGTTCGTCGCGCATCGCGAGTAGCATTGGCTCCACGTGTTGTGCGGCCGTGCCGGCGTAGAGGTAGAACATGCCGTCTTGCGGGGTGTTGATGCGCGCCGAGCCGATGAAATAGGCCATGCCACGCTCCTCGCGCACGGAGGTGAAGAGTTGGCCGGCGGCGTTGTTCAGCAGATCGTTCAAGAGGAGGCCTGTCACGTAGTCGTCTTCCGAAAGGCCCGTGTCTGGGAAGGCCCAGAAGACGACGGCCTGGCGTTGTTCATTCGGGCGTGTTTCGTCCACGCGCCCTGTACGCGCTGGGATCTTGGGCAAGCGATTTGCCGCTTGGTGGCCGCTGCAGGAGAACGTGTCACTCCAGGCGCCGAAGCGTTCGGAGATGATACTGAGCATGGCGTCGCGGTCGAAATCTCCGCTTATGGCGAGAACGCAGTTTTGTGGACGGACGAGCTTGGCGTGCAAGGCGCGAACATCAACGGAAGACATATCTTCAAGGTCGGCGATGCGCCCGAGGCAGTCCACGGCGAGGGGGTGTTCACCAAAGAAGAGTTCGCGCAGGCGGCGCGTCCCGAAGCTCACGATGTCGTCTTCGTCTTCTTGGAGGAATGAGCGCTGGGCGTCCAACTCGCGCATGAAGGTGCCTGTCTTGAGGGAGGGCAGGATGAGAGCATCGGCGAGTAGTTCAGCGCCCGTCAGGGCGTCCTGGTTGAGCACTTCAATGGCGAGGCCGATGCTGTTGTTCCCGGCAGAGTCGTCTAACGATGCACCGACGGCTTCGGCGGCTTCGGCGACTTCGGAGGCTGTGCGCTGCTCAGTGTCCCGTGCCATCATCGTAGCCAGCATGGCGCAGAGGCCGCGTTTGTTGGGTGGCTCGTTCACGCCGCCGCCGGGCAACATCACGCGGAGGCTGACTTTGGGAAAAGTGTGGATGGGTTGCAGCAGGACACGCATCCCGTTTTCCAGCTTGAGTTCCTCGAAAAGCGGTTGCTTGGGCGTGGTCGAGGTTCGCAGCTGGCTGGGGTCACTCTTGGTCTTGGGTTCCATGGCGCAGCAGGTGAGCTTGTCTGGCGAAATGTGGCGGCGCACGGCTGCGAGCACCTTTTCTGGGGTGAGGCTTTTGACGCGTTCGAGGTAAAGGGCGGGGTAACCGATTTCGCCGATGATGACGGCTTGTGCACCGAGTTGTTCTGCTAGCCCGTGCACTGTTTTGCGCGGTTCGAGGAAGGCCATCAGGCAGGCGCGGTGTGCCTTGGCGAATTCCCGCTCGGTGAAGCCGTCATGGAGTGCTTCGCCCAATACGTTGAGCACGGCGTCTTCGATGGCTTTGCGTTTGCCCAAGTCCGCTGTGTAGGAGAGCCAGAGGAGGCCTGTCTCGCCGGGTGCCCAGTTGGCTGCGGAGATGGTGTGCACGAGGCGCAGCTCCTCGTGGATTTTCCGGTGGAGGCGGCTGCTTTGCCCGGCGCCGAGGATCATGGCGAAGATATCAAGCGCGGGTGCGTCCGCGTGGCGCATCCCAGGGATCGTCCAAGCCATGCAACCGCGTAGCACCTGCACATCTCCTGATACCGTACGGTTGCGGCGTGTGAGTTGCGAGGGCTCGCCGGGGATGTTGGGCGCACCGATGGCTGCTGCGGGGGCGTCGCCGAAATGTTTTTCTGCGAAGGCAAAAACGGTCTCTGGTGTCAGCGCCCCTGCGACGGCGAGCACCATGTTGTTGGGCACGTAGCGTGTGCGGTAGTAGTGTACCAGTTGCTGGTGGGAGAGGTGCGCAAAGGCGTCGCGAAGCCCGATGATGGGCAGGCGGTAGGGGTGCGCGTGAAAGGCTTCAGCCAACAGGGCTTCGTTGAGGCGCGAGTTGGGGTCGTCCTCATTTATGTCGATTTCGCGTAGGATGACTTCACGCTCCCGCTCGGTTTCGGACAGTGTGAGATTTGCGTGAAACATCATTTGCCCCAGCACCTCAAAGGCTGTTTCGGCATTCTCCGCCGGGCCGTTGATGTAGTAAACTGTGCGGTCGAAAGTCGTGTAGGCGTTCATCGACGCGCCGACACGTTGCACGGTGTGGTTCAGCTCGCGAGAGGAGAACCGGGCTGTGCCCTTGAAAACCATGTGCTCGACGAAGTGGGAAAGGCCGGAGCCTAGGAGGTCGCCCTCGTGGATGCTGCCAGTTTTCACCCAGACTTGCGCCGAGAAAAGCCCGGCGTCGTGCCCACGGACAAAGAGCACCGTCAAACCGTTGGGTAGGGTATACTTGCTGGGCGTGCTGCCGAAAAGATCTTCGGCGGATAGCAATGTATTCATGTTGGGAGGATAGATGCGTGGTGAATGAGGTGCCGGAGCGATGCGTTTTTTTCATTTCTCACGTACCCCGTTTGGCTCGTGAAAAAACAAAATACCGTACGGCTTCATTTGTTTTTCGTTACCCGTGGCCTTGTCAAGATTACTGCGTTTTTCGGAGACGGTTTCGTCTCACGCGTGTTCTTCGCTGACCGTCTGCCACAAGCCTGCCGAGAGCGGAGGGATGCGCAGGGTGCCGGAGTGCCATGCGAAACATTCTGTGCGAGGTAGCCCGCCGGGGTAAAAATGCGTGCCGTTTGCCAGCTGGCGGAAACCTGCCGCGTCGACACCGTGCACGCAGAGTTCGACGCTTTCGGGCTGCGGGTTGAGGGCGACGAAAAGGGGCGCGCATGGGAGCTTACCATCTGCATTGTACAATATGCCGAGAACGCCTTGTCGTTCGTTTTCAAAAAAGCGGAAAAAACCGCTTTGGGGCCTTTTGCTGTGGCGTAACGCGGCACCGTCAGCGCTCAGGCGAAAAGCGATCCAAGAGCGGAAATAGGCGTGTGTGTCTTTGAAAGATTCCAAGCGCACATAGTCCAAGGCATTTAAGTCGCCGCGCAGGTAGGTGTTGGAGATGCCGTTTTTTGAGCGCAGGAAATCCTGACCTTCAGCGAGCATGGGTATGCCGAGGGAGGCCATCAGGGTTGCCCCCATCAGGCGTGTTCGTTGGGCGTCGTTAGAGCTTGGTTGGCCGCCGTTGTTGCAGGCGTTTTCGGTGATGCGGTCCAGCCAGCAGAGGTCGTCGTGTGACTCGGTGTAGTTCACCGTCGCCGCAGGCCTGTCAGCGCCTGTGATAAAGTGCCGCAGTGCGTCTGTTCCTGCAGCGCCGTGCACCCAGGCAGGGAAAAACTCGCGGTAGCCGTCGCTCCACGAGGCGAAGCCCGTCCGGGATAGTGCGTGGCCGATGTGGCCGCGAAAGCTCCAAGGCTCGGCGATCAAGAGGAGCCCGTGCTTCCGCGGGCGCAGTTCGCGCTCGATTTCAGACAACATCGGCAGGCCGAGCAATTCTGCCAGGTCGAAGCGAAAGCCATCCACGTCGTAGCACTCGATGAAGTGTTGCAGGGTGGCGAGCACGAGGCGGCGCAGCATCGGCGCGTCCGGGCGGATATCGTTCCCACAGCCACTCCAGTTCGTCAAGTTGCCGTCGGGCGCGGTTTCCAAGTAGTATCCTTTGTCGATGCGCAAGAAGGGATTCGGCACGCCGACGTGATTGTAAACGACGTCGAGTACGATGGCGATTCCCACCTCATGACACGCGCGCACGAGTTCCTGAAAATCCTCGATTTGCGATGCGTTGGAAGGGTCGCGTGCGTAGGCGCTGGCGGGCGAAAACCAGTTGGTGGGCATGTAGCCCCAGTGATAGTCGTCTGGTTTTTGTGCATCGAATTCCTGTATCGGCTGGAGCTCCAAGACGTTTATGCCGAGCGCGCGCAGGTAGCAGTGTGGTGAGCGTATCCATGTGGCGAGCTCGCGAAAACCGGCGCGTGGGCCTGCGCCGGGCACGCGCGCCATCAAGTCGCGGACGTGGGCTTCAAGAATGATGGCGTCGGTCGGCGCGGGCGGTGTGTATTGTGTTTGGGGGAAGGGGATGCGCGCCATGTCAATGACGATTCCAGGCCCCGCTGGTCCGAGTGTGGCGAGGGCCCAGGGGTCAAGCACGGCGTGGCTGTCGTCGAAGTCCGTGGAGGCGTCGAGGTTTTCCCCGCTTATAAAATACTGGTATCGCCAGCCGTGTAGAGAGCCCGCCCACGTCACTTCCCAGACGCCATCGCCGTGTGCCACGAGGGCGAGGCGTTCGCAATACACCCGATCCTTGTGGCCCGGAGGCCAGAGCTCGACAACGACGTTGGTGGCGCGTGGCGCGAACAGCCGGAAACGTGTCTGCCCGTTGATGACGCGTGCGCCCATTTCCAGGGTGGAGTCTTGGTGCAGGAGAAAGTTGCCGTGCCTGATGGCGGTGGTGTGGGAATTGGTAGCATCGGCCCACAGGATGTTGTCGTGCCCAGCCAGATTGGCGGGCGTCTCGGAGACGAAGCAGAAGACGTGCTGTCCGGTGCGTTGGTTGCACAGATGCAGGTTGGTGTTTCCTGTGCTGTCTTTCACTCGGTTTGTCGCCATGGAGAGGGGCTCCAGCCACGTGCCCCCGTCTGTGATGAATTTGAAATCGCAGCCCTTGTGGCACCAGGCTCCGTGCCAATTTTCCTGGCGGACATGTAAGACGAAAACTGGCTCGCCGTCCTGCTTTTCCAACTCAAGCTGCCAGGTAACGTCGGGTTTCCAATCATTGAAAGGCCCGGCCACGCGCACTTTTTCCGCATTGTCCAAGGCGAGGTGGCATGTGTCTCCGGGGAGGAGAAAGACGGGCAGGCCGTTTTCGAAAAAGTAACCCGAGAAACGCGCCCAACGCCACGGCTTCATACGTTGAAAGCGGCGCAGGCGTGCAGGCGCCGCCAAGCCAAGAGGCGGCAGCTCTACGCCATCCCAGTCTCGGGAAAGCTCGACAACCCCATCGAAGCGAGTCGTCCAATACGCAATTTCAACATGGTGTGCCAGATGGGTCATGTGCGTGCTCTAAACACAAAGGGCAGGGGGATGAAAAGCCAGTTTGCGTAAGGAGGGAGGAGCTCATGCAACGGGCGCTTTCCGCGCCAGAGCAATGAGGAATTCGCGATTGCCGTCGCCCCCTGTGATGGGGGAGTCCACGACGCCGAGAATCGTGGCCCCAGCGAGGTTTTGGCGGATGAAGTCGCGGATGCTGCCCACCACGCGCATGTGGATTGCGCTGTCCCGGATGATGCCTCCGCCTTTATCAACTTCGGCTTTTTCGGCTTCAAATTGGGGTTTGACCAAGGCCACAAGTCGCCCACCGGGCCCGACGCGTGCCCATGCGGGGGCGAGCACTTTGGTCAACGAAATGAATGCGAGATCCATCACTACGATGTCGTAGTTTTCCCGGGGCAAGGAGAGGGTTTTAAGGGCGCGCGCGTTGACCTTTTCGAAATTCGTCACACGGGAATCTGCACGTAATTTCTGGTGCAATTGCCCATGGCCCACGTCCACGCACACTACGCTAACAGCGCCCTCCTGGAGCAGGCAGTCGGTGAATCCGCCCGTTGAGGCGCCAACATCAAGGCCGTGGTCCCCGGCGACGGTGATACCAAAATGGGCCAGAGCGTGGGAGAGTTTTTCGCCTCCGCGACTTACAAAACGTGGGCCTTGAACCACGGACAAAGGGGCATCAATCGGAAGCAGCGCCGCAGGCTTGGTGACGACGTTGTCTGGCCCGCAACGCACTTTCCCTGCCATGATGAGTGCCTTGGCGAGTGCGCGCGAGGTTGCTTTGTCTTGCAAGACCAGCAGCTCGTCAGCCCGGATTCTTCCTGTCCTTTTTTCCACGCCACGAGGCGAAGGAAAAGTTGGCGCAAACTCCACACTTAAAAGCTCGTCCATCGATTGATGCTCAAGGGCGTGCGGCTTTCGCTTTCGGGAGGTACAGACAGAAGTTGATCCATGAGGGCGTCGAGAAAGCATGGGTGTAAAAGGAGGATGCGGGGGTGCAGATCGGTGCGCACCACGTGTTTGAGATCCACGCCGTGGATTTCCAGATGTTCAAGCATGTGGGTGATGGCGAGGGTGGCGTAGGTTTTGGATAGTTCGCTCGCATAGGAGACGAACGTCGCCCCAGTCGATTTGCAGCGGATGGTGTATTGGAAGCGGGGAAGGCAGTGGGCGTGCGCGGCTTTGATGACCCGCAGGTCGGCCTTGCGTTTGTGTTTGCGGGGGCGTTTGCGCACCAGGCCTGCGACGCAGCCATTCGCGCACGGTGTTGCGGGCGCAGCCGAACTGGCGCGTGCATGCGTGGGTGGCGTTTGTCTGGGCGTAGCGCACGAGTTCGTGGCGCAGCGAAAACTTGTCTTGGCAGGGGCTGCTCATGGCTGTGTAAAGTTTGCAGCGGGAGTTGGATTGAGTTTGCGTACCTGGGCTTCGCAACGCGGAGCGTCCGACTCCCGCCTGCTACAGGTGATTTTGTAGCCACTTGAGGGTTCGCTTGCCCAACACTCTCAGGGAATGAAGTTTCATGGTCTGGTTTGTGTCCGCGCTCCCGCCGCCTCCACATGGGTCAACATGTCTATGGGTCTTTCTGATTTTTTTTCAAAAACCACTTGCCAGAAATTTAAAAATCTATCTCTTCCGCCCTCCTAACTTTTCAGGCACTCATGCAAACCAGCCAGCAATGCACCAGACGCAACAGTATCTACACGGCCACGCAGGCCAGTGTTGGCTATCGTAGCAGCGCGTCTTGTAGCCACGCCTGAGCGCCGCCACAGACACCGCAACGCCATCGACTCGAAACGCGACAGACACGCCAATTTTCCAAGACCACATGAAACAACGCCCATCCATCCGCATCAGACTCAAAGGATTCGACAGTCGAATCCTTGACCAGTCTGCCGCCGATATTGTCGAAACCGCGAAGCGCACAGGTTCCCAAGTCTCTGGCCCGGTGCCCCTCCCCGTCAATATTGAGCGCTTCACGGTAAATCGCTCACCGCACGTTGACAAAAAATCAATGGACGCCTTTGAGCTTCGCACACACAAGCGTCTCATCGACATCATTGAGCCAAGCCAGCAGACCGTCGAAGAGCTGCGCAAGCTGAACCTTCCCTCGGGCGTTGACATCAACATCAACGCCGCCTGAACCACCGCCACCCTCAACCACCAAACAACCATCGCAGGCCAGCCCGCGCGTTAGAAAGCGTTTTTTAAAAAAACCGGAAAGTACGAAATTTCTAACGCAGGTCTGATGAAAAACGGAGCCCGCCTCCTGCCTGCCTCTTAGCCAATGAACCTTCAAATAATCGGCAAAAAAATCGGGATGACCCAAATCTATGATGAGGATAACAACATCGTCCCCGTCACTGTCGTCCAAGCAGGCCCTTGCCCTGTCACCCAAGTCAAGACCATTGAGACGGACGGCTATAATGCGGTGCAAATAGCCTTTGGCCCGCAGAAGGAAAGTCGTCTGAGCAAGCCCGAGCTTGGACACTTCAAGAAAGCCAGCCAGCTGGCCAATGAGGCCGCGAAAGCCGCCGGGCAGGAACTTGCCAAGGAGATCAAGATAGAGGCGCACACGCATCTCGGCGAAATCCGCTTTGGGGCAAAACCAGAATTCAAAGTAGGCGACGTGCTCACGGTAGCCAGTTTCAAGAGTGGGCAAATCGTGGACGTCGTCGGCACCACCAAGGGGCGCGGCTTTCAGGGCGTCGTCAAGCGCCACAACATGGACGGTCAGCCGGACTCTCATGGTCACATGACCCATCGACGCATCGGCTCCATCGGCATGCGCCAGACGCCGGGCCATGTCTTCAAAGGCAAAAAGATGCCGGGCCACATGGGCCAAGTGCGACGTACCGTGCAAAACCTCAAGGTCGTGAAAATCGACGAGGCCCAAAACCTCCTGCTCATCAAGGGCAGTTTCCCGGGGGCCAACGGCGACATCGTCATCGTCCGCACCGCCAAAAAAGCCAAGTAACCCAACGGAAAACCACTACTCATGAAACTGAAAGTTTACACCACAGACGGAGCGACCTTTGCCGAAAAGGATTATGCGACTTTCCCGACCTTTGAAAAAGACAAAGGGGTGGCCCTCCTCAAGCAAACCGTCATCGCCTATCGTGCCAACCAGCGCCAAGGCACCTCCAAGACCAAGGACTACGGCGAAGTCGCAGGTTCCGGCAAAAAGATTCTCCGCCAGAAAGGCTCTGGAGGCTCGCGCCACGGTGACAAGCGCGCACCACAGCTCTACAAGGGCGGGGTCGTCTTTGGGCCACGCCCAAGGGATTGGTCAAAGACCATCACGGCGAGGGCACGCAAAATTGCCCTCCAACGCGCCCTCTTCGACATCGCCAACGACGGTGGCCTAGACGTCATAGAACGCTTCGAGGTCGCCCGGCCCAAGACAAAGTTTCTCAACTCGGTCATTGAGCGCATCTCGCCCGGCGGGAAAGTGTTGATTGTCGATACGGCTTGGACTGAAGACAACGCGCGCGCCGTGCGCAATATCGAGCGTGTTTTTGTCACCGACGCCATTTCCCTCAACGCCCTTGACCTTGTGCGTTTCCAGCACGTCATCATAAGTGAGCAGGGGCTCGCCAAGGTGCTTGAGCGCGCCTCCTAACCTCACGTCACGCATACATACTCTTTCAACGCTCATCACACCATGAAGCCTGCATACAGCGTCATCAAGAAACCCATCATCACCGAAAAGACCTCCACTCTCCAAGGGGAGTTGAACAAGTATACCTTTGAAATCGCCCAAGACGCCGATCGCCGCCAAGTCGCCGCCGCCGTCGCTGCCCAGTTTAAGGTCAAGGTCGCTCGGGTGAACATTTTGGTCGCAAAAGGCAAGATCAAGGAAAGCCGCCAGCAACGTGGCCTCATCATCCGAAAGCCCGATGTAAAAAAAGCCGTCGTGACCCTTGAAAAGGGAAGCAAGATTGAGTTCGTCTAATCCAACACCGCCCAAAAAAGGCTGCCAAACTACAATAGAGCAAACACACAACATGGCCATCATTTCCAGTAAACCCAAGACACCCGGACAGCGCTTTCTCGTGCGTAACAAACAGGACCTTGCCAAGAAGCGTCCTGAGAAGGGGTTAACCGAGTCCATCCACTACAAGAAAGGGCGCAATAGCTACGGGCGCATCACTTCGCGCCGTCGTGGCGGCGGGCACAAGCGCCTTTATCGCCACGTCGATTTTCGGAGGGACAAGCTTGATGTCGTCGCTACTATCAAGGCGTTTGAGTACGATCCAAATCGCTCCGCCAACCTCGCCCTCCTCGAATACGCCGACGGCGTAAAGAGTTACATTCTTGCGCCAGATGGTTTGAAACTCGGCGACACCCTTTTCAGTACTACGCGTGCCCTGACGGAGTTCACGCCTGGCCTCTCGTTGCCCTTGCGTAACATCCCGCCCGCTACGCGCGTCCACGCCATTGAGATGGAGCCTGGCAGAGGTGCCGCCATCGCTCGTGGTGCTGGTGTTTTTGCCGAGTTGCTGGGCATTGAAGGTGGACGCGCCATCTTGAAAATGCCTTCCGGAGAACAGCGTTATTTGAACGCAGAATGCCGCGCCACCATTGGCACCGTCGGCAATTCTGAACACCAGAATCGCTCGCTCGGCAAAGCTGGGCGCACGCGCTGGATGGGGCGTCGCCCCAGAGTGCGCGGTATGGTCATGAACCCAGTCGATCACCCCAATGGTGGCGGGCAGGGCAAGTCCAAGGGTGGTGGCGGGCGCCAGCATCCACGCTCACCGTGGGGTCAGCTTTCCAAGCACTTCCCGACACGCACCAAATCCAAACCTTCCAACGCGCAAATCATCACGCGCAGCAACGGGAAAAAAATCAAAAAAGGTAAATAAATATGGCACGTTCGATTAAAAAAGGTTTCTACGTCGACCCGTCTCTCATGGACAAAGTCGCCGCCACACAAAAAGCAGGCTCCCGCAAGCCGATACAGACGTGGTCGCGCCGTTCTACCATAACGCCAGACTTCGTCGGCGTGAACCTTAGCGTTCACAACGGCAAGGTCTTTGTCCCAGTCTATGTCACGGAAAACATGGTCGGGCACAAGCTGGGCGAATTCGCGCCGACGCGCACCTTCAAGGCGCACACCACACCGACGAAGAAATCTGTCTAAATGCCAGCAGGGAACGCGTAAAGGGAAGAGACCTATGAGAAACCGAACGAACACAAAAGCAATGCGAGCCGAGGCGGAAAAGCGTCTCGCTGGCGCCGCTTCTTGTGGTTCGCCGCCCCGTCTCGCCTCCAGCAGCGTGCGAGTGCCCGGCTGTCGCCGCTCCGTCGCCTACCTCCTTTCCCTGTTCAGCCTCGTTTCCACGCCTCTTGCCTTTGCCCAGCCACCCCAGCGCCCACTTTTTGTCCCGTCTCAGGAAGAGGTCATTTCCGCTGCGAGCAGGGCTATTGGAACGGTCTTTCTTGTCAAAGATTGGGCAGACAGTTACCCTACCGCCACGGTTTCGCGAGTGGTGGCAGGTGCCAACGCCGACCTCGTCTTACTCAAGGCTGGTTTCCGGCAAAATTTTCGCCCGGGTATGCTTTGCCTTGTCGGCGAGCGCGATCAGGCGCCAGGTACCGCTCTTGTCATCGCCGAAGCCGATGCCCAAAATGCCGTGGCCCTCGTCGTCGAGCAAGTGCCTGGGGCTACTCTCAAGGCGGGCGATACTGTCCGCATCAAAACAGTCCAGTTCTCTCGCTAAACTTTTTTCAACGAACACCAACACTCACAGAATCCAAAATGGAAGTACATGCCATCACACGCAACGTCCGCTCGACGCCCCAAAAGGTGCGCGAAGTGGCGCGCATCATTCAAGGGATGCCGGCAAGCAAAGCCGTTGACACCCTGCGCTTCATTCCGCGCAAGACAGCCCGCCTGCTCGGCAAGACTCTCAAGAGCGCCATCGCCAACGCGGAGAACAACCACAACCTCTCTTCCGAGGATCTCGTCGTCCTCTCCGCGAGGGCCGACCAAGGGCCGGTACTCAAGCGCATCCGTCCCTCCGCCAAAGGAAGCGCGCACCCCATTCGCAAGAGCACGAGTCACATCTGTATCGTTCTCTCTGACGTGAGCACCAACGACAACCAAAAGTAATTCCATAATTTTACCAAGAACATGGGCCAGAAAGTTAATCCAATAGGCTTCCGCCTCGCCGTCAGGCGCAACTGGGAATCCCGCTGGTATGCGGACAAGAAAAATTTCCCCCGTTTTGTCGAAGCCGACTTCAAAATCCGCAAGTTTCTTCACGAGAAACTTCGTCAGGCTGCTGTGCCGCGCATCTTCATTGAGCGCGCTGGCAACCGTATTCGTGTCAAGGTTTTCACCGCCCGCCCGGGCGTCGTCATTGGAAAGCGTGGCTCCGACCTCGACAAACTCCGCGAGGAGATTCAGAAGATCGCTGGCTGTGAGGTCATCCTCGACATTCAGGATGTCAAGAAGCCCGATCTCGTCGCCCAACTCGTTGCCGAAAACATCGCTCTCCAGCTTGAGCGCCGCGCTGCCTATCGCCGCACAATGAAAAAAGCTCTTCAGAGTACGATGAACGCCGGGGCCGATGGCATCCGTCTGCGCCTTGCAGGCCGTCTCGGTGGTGCCGAAATCGCTCGCGTCGAGGCTGCTCGTGTCGGACGCGTCCCCTTGCACACCCTCCGTGCCAACATCGACTACGGCTTTGCCGAAGCCCACACCGTTTACGGAAAACTTGGCATCAAATGTTGGATTTGCAGCAAGGAGGGCGAGGTATAGGCACCGCCCTCACGCATTTGCCAGACACACTAGCACAACAAACATCATCGTTCAATGGCCAATATACAACCAGCACGAACTAAATTTCGCAAAGTCCAGAAAGGACGTAATCGCGGCAAAGCCACAGTCTGTAACGCTCTCGCCTTTGGCGATTTTGGGATACAAGCACTAGAGCGTTGCCGTATGCCGGCCAACCAGATAGAAGCCGCTCGCGTTGCCATCTCCCGCAGCCTGAAGCGCAAAGGAAAAATGTGGATGCGCATCTTTCCTCACATTCCAGTCACGAAAAAACCTGCCGAAGTTCGAATGGGCTCAGGCAAGGGCGGCGTCGAATTCTACGTTGCCACCATCAAGCCCGGTACCATGCTCTTTGAGGTGGCCGGCGTCCCGGCCTCTGCCGCCCGCGAAGCCATGCGCCTCGCCGACAGTAAACTCCAAGTCCGCTGCCGCTTCGTCTCACGCGAAGAGCTTGAAAAATATTGATTTCACCACGTACAAGCTATCTGCTTCCGCCCTTTTTCACATGACAGCCAAAAACGCCAAGAAGAACAGCAAAGCCGCTGAATACAGGGAACTCTCCTCCAGCGACCTCCAATTAAAGCTCCACAGCGTGCGCGAGGAACTCTTGAATCTGCGCATTCAGCAGGCCACGGGGCAGGTCGAAAACCCAGTGCGACTCCGTGTCCTCCGCCGTCAGGTCGCACGCCTCAACACCGTGGCCGCAGAGAAAACAAAATAAGCCACAACTCACGAGGTATCAACGACTTTAACAAACCTATACAAACGATATGTCCACAGCCACCACAATATCTGCCAGCACAAAGGCTTCGCGCGCCAAGCGCAAAGACCTCGTCGGCGAAGTCACTAGTCGCTCTGGTGACAAGACCATCAAGGTCACTTATTTCTACAAAATCCCGCACCCCGTCTATGGCAAGGAAATCAAACGACGCACAGTCCTCCATGTCCACGACGAAAAGAACGAGTGCAAACTGGGAGATAAGGTCGAAATTGCCGAGACACGCCCGCTCTCCAAACTAAAACGTTGGCGTGTCGTCCGTGTCGTTGAGGCAGCAAAAATAATCGGGCAAGTTTCCAAGTCCTGAGAGGCAACCCGACAAAATCATAATCTTCACACAAGCAGAAAGATACCAACATGGTCCAAATGCTTTCCAAACTCAACGTTGCCGACAACACGGGCGCCAAAAAGGTCCAGATGATACGCCGCATTGGCCAGATCACTGACACTGCAGGCATCGGCGACATCATCGTATGCTCAGTCAAGGACTCGACTCCTGATGCGACCGTCAAAAAAGGTTCAGTCGTTAAGGCCGTCATCGTTCGCACCAAGGCTCCCATTCGTCGTCCCGATGGAAGCTACCTTCGTTTTGACACTAATGCCGTTGTCATCCTCGATGGGACGGGCGCCCCGAAAGGGACGCGTATTTTTGGCCCGGTCGCTCGCGAGTTGCGCCAGAAAAACTTCATGAAAATCATTTCCCTCGCACCCGAAGTCCTCTAATCCACTACCAATGAGCAAGAAAGATTTGAAGAAAGGCGACGAGGTCGTCGTTATAGCTGGTTCCGAAAAGGGTAAACGTGGGACGATTAGCGAAATCGTCGTCACGAACCCCATTACCAAGCGGGGGCGTTATTACCCGGCGCAAGAGCGCGTCGTCATCACGGGTATCAACATTGCCAAACACCACGAGAAAAAGCGTGGCGCCGAGGAGGCTGGTATCTACGAACGCGAGGCCCCCGTGCATCGTTCCAACGTCGTCCTCGCGAGTGCCTACGACGCACGCAAGGCAGACGCGGGCAAAAAATAAAAGCATTAATCTTTTACCAACAGTCAGTTCCGGGGAGCAACCACACAACCAACGCTTAGCTGGAAACGCAAACACACCATGACACACAAATCAGTACTCAGACAACAGTATCAGGAGAAAATCCTTCCGGAGCTACTTAAGGCTCGGGGTTACAAGAACAAGCACGAAGTGCCCGCTCTCCTGAAAATCGTAATTAACTCTGCTTTTAAAGCCGACGCCGACAAGGGGTTCCAAGCCGAGGTCGTCAAAGAAATAGGGAAACTTTCTGGGCAAAAGCCCGTCATCACCAAGGCTCGCAAGAGCATTTCCAACTTCAAAGTCCGCCAAGGTATGCCTCTCGGTGTCATGGTCACGCTTCGCGGCGCCAGCATGTACGAGTTCCTTTATCGCTTGACTTCCATTGCTTTGCCGATGATTCGCGACTTTCGCGGCCTTTCCAACCGGCTCGACGGGCAGGGCAACTATTCGCTTGGCATAGCCGACCACACCATTTTCCCTGAGACACAGGTGGATGGCAGCCAACGCCAAAACATTGGTCTCGACATCACAATCGTCACCACGGCAAAAACAGACGAAGAGGGCCGGGATCTTCTTCGTCTTCTGGGTATTCCATTCCGAAAAGCAAGCTCCACCCAGACTACCTTGGAGAAACCTTCCGAGGAACAAGATAAAAACTAAACCTTCAGATCAACAAGACCTTCCGATACACAACATGGCCAAAACCTCAGTCATCGAACGTAACAAGAAGCGTGAGCGCCTCGTAGAGAAATATGCTCAAGAGCGTACACGCCTCAAGGCCATCTTGGCCAACCCATCCACCAGCGACAAAGAGTTCTTTGAAGCTGGCCGCAAGCTCGCAAAGCTTCCGCGCAATTCCTCGAAAGTCCGTCTCCGCAAGCGTTGTAGCCTCACGGGCCGCCCACGCGCTTACATCGGAAAATTCGGCCTTTCTCGCCTTACTTTCAGGGAGCTTGCTACAACAGGCCAGCTTCCGGGCGTGACAAAGGCTTCATGGTAAACCTGCACCACTCAATCCTTTAGATACAAAACACATGGCAACACATGATACGATTGGAGATTACCTTACGGTGATTCGTAACGGCTACTCCGCCGCCCTTCCTAAGGTCACACTCCAATGGTCCAACATACGCGAGGGTATCACCCGCATTCTCAAAGAAAACGGCTATATCGTTGATTATAAGAAGATTGAGAGTGGGAAACTTGTCGATTTGGAATTGGAGCTCAAGTACGTTAACCGTACCCCGGCTGTGACGGGGATAAAGCGCATCAGCTCGCCGGGCTGCCGCGTTTATGCGAGTTATTCCGAAATTCCGCGCGTCATTGGTGGCATGGGGATTTCCATCCTCACGACTTCTCGCGGAGTGCTTTCTGATCGTATGGCACGTGAGCAAAAAACAGGTGGCGAACTTCTCGCCCAAGTTTGGTAAATTCGCTTTTCGCGACGGTCATCCGGCCATGCGAAGGAATTTTTCGGTGGAAGCCTTTGTGGGCTTCTGCCGTCTTTTTTAGGTGTGACGCAGCGTACACATCGAGAATGGATCCGAAAAATTTCATTGTTTCATTGTGGCCGGAATTGCGGAAGACGATTTTTCTGGTTTTCCCGATCGCTCTTGGCCAAGGAGGGCACGGGTTACTCTTCGTGGTGGACGCCGTGATGGCTGGGCACCTTGGGGTTTCCTCTCTGGCGGCAGCGGCCTTCGTCGGCAACACGGTCGTGTTAGTTTCACTGTTTGGCTTTGGTTTGGCAATCCCCGTGTCGGTGTTGACTTCGCAAGGGCGCGGGGCGGGGCATCCCGGGCATGGGGCGGCGGCTTTGCGGCATGGTTTTTTGCTTGTTGGCGCCTTTGGCATGCTCTCAGCGGTATTTGTTCACGGGGCGGTACTGTCGGGTGTCTTAACAATTTTTGGGCAGGATCCAGTTGTGGAGCGCGAGGCGGTGGAGTTTACGATATGGCTGGTTTGGAGCAATTTGCCTGCCTTCTTGTTTCAGTGCTTGAAAAATCATCGCGAGGCGGTGGGTGAGCCATGGCAGCCTCTGCTCTGGCTGTGCATTGGTGTTGCCGCGACGATTGTCTTCAACTGGATTTTTATGTTTGGGCATCTTGGTGCGCCAGAGATGGGCCTAGCTGGGGCGGGTGTGGGGACTTTTCTCGGGCGCGTCGTGATGTTTGTCGGCCTGGCGTGTCATCCGGGCAGGCCAGAGATCCGTTGGCGCGATGGTTTTCACCTCGGCTGGTTGAAGGACGTGCTGGTATTGGGTGTGCCGAGTGCGTTCCAGTGGGCCTTGGAGGCTGGCGTGTTCACGGTGGTTGCCGTGTTGATGGGCTTGTTTGGTAAAGAGCAACAGGCGGCGCACCAGGTGGCGATCAGTCTGGCTTCGTTGGCGTTCATGGTCCCGGTCGGCATTTCGCAGGGCACGAGCATTCGTATGGCAGAGTGCTATGGGGCACGAAATTTGCCGAAGATGAGACAGATTGCGGCTGGGGCTTTGTTGTTTTCGCTGTTGTTCATGGGGGTGTACGTGTTGCTTGTGGTGGTGTTCAACGAGGCAATTCCGCGTCTTTATTTATCTGGCGACTTGTCGTCGCCGGAGACGGCTGCGTTCGCTGCACAGTTCATTCTTGTGGCGGCAGCCTTTGCCTTGTGTGACGGCTTGCAGGTTGTGGCGGTTGGGGCATTGCGTGGCATGAGTGATGTGAAGTTTATCCTCGTGGCGGCATTTGGCTGCTACTGGGGGGTGAGTCTTCCCGTGGGCGTGCTGCTCGCGTGGTGGCTTGGCTGGGGTGGCTTGGGACTTTGGATTGGTCTCGCGTGCGGGATTTGTGCGGCGGCTGTCGTCTTGAATTTTCGCCTGTGGTGGAAGCTCGGGAAAGGGTGTTGCTACGCTTGAACGGGGTTGCATCATGTTCGAGCTATGTCCACGTCACGAGAGTCGTCCTGTTTACAGTTGCCTGCTGTGGGTAGGTTTCGGATTCGCCTTGCCTTGGGAAAGGACGTCGTCGCCATCACGCGCATTTATAACGAGAGTGTGCTTCACAGCGTTGCGACGTTTCAGATTTCTCCGGATACTGTGCGGCGGCGCCAGTCGTGGTTGCGTTCGCACGGGGCACGTCATCCGGCGTTTGTGTTGGAGCAGGCGGGTGCCATCATGGGTTGGAGTGCTCTTTCGCCGTACAGTTTGCGCGAGGCTTGGCGGTTTACAGTAGAGGATTCGATTTACTTGGATGCCTCGGTCCTGGGCCGTGGTTGGGGGGAGAAGATGCTGACGCATTTGCTTGAGGTGGCGCGTGGGCTTGGGCATCGCGTGGTGTTGGCGCGCATTGTGGCCAGCCACAAAGCCAGTATTTGTTTGCACCAAAAACTGGGCTTCACAGAGGCCGGGCGCCTTTGCGGCGTAGGGTTCAAATTTGGAGTCTGGCACGATGTCATTTACTTGCAAAAGGACTTTGGCACCTCGTGAGAAAGCCCGTGTCCAAGCAGCACATATATGGCTCTTCCTCGACGTACTTTTCTTCGTTATTCATCCGCCTTTGGGGCGGGCCTATGTTTCCCGGCGATCGTGGGCGCGGGGTCCGCTGGCCGGGGCGATGTCGTGAATGTCGCCCTCATTGGTTGCCACTCGATGGGCTGGGATGATCTCGCTGCGATGCTCCAACACAAGGGTGTGCGCTGTCTTGCGTTGTGCGATATCGACCAGCGGGAGCTTGTGCGCCGCGCTGCAGATCTCTCCGCTTTGCAGCCGGAGGTTCCCGCTCTTTTCAGCGATTACCGCCGTGTGCTTGAGCTCAAGGACGTTGATGCGGTACTCATCGGCACGCCGGATCATTGGCACTGTTTGCCCTTTGTGGACGCGTGTCGTGCGGGCAAAGACATCTACGTGCAGAAGCCGCTCGCCAACAGCCTTGCCGAGTGTGATGCGATGGTGGATGCGGCGCGTAAGCACCAGGGGTGTGTCATCCAAGTTGGCCAGCAGCAGCGAAGTGGGCGCTATTGGCAGGAGCTGGTGGAATTCGTGCGCTCTGGGGTACTTGGCCGTATCAACCGAGTCCAAGTCTGGGCAAATTTTCGCTATGCTGTGCAAGCTCCCCCTTTGCCTGATACTGCGCCCCCTGCTGGCGTTGATTACGAGACTTGGCTTGGTCCGGCGCGCAAACGCCCCTTCAACTCCCAGCGTTTTCACGGCTCGTGGCGTACTTGTTGGGACTACGGCGGGGGCTTGATGACGGACTGGGGAGTTCACCTGATTGACATCGCCCTCTGGGCCATGGACGTGAAGACGATGCCCCGGCGCGTTCTTTCCTCCGGCGGGAATTTCCTGTTTCCACAAGGTGCTCACGAAACTTTTGACACCCTCTCGGTCACCTACGAATTCAAGAATTTTGTGATGACTTGGGAGAACAACGCCGGTGTCGAGAATGGCCCTTTCAGCAAAGGTTATGGCCTGTTGTTTCGCGGGTCGGATGGCTACATCGTGGCCAACCGGAGTGGCTGGGATGCTTATATGGGCCGGGGGAAAGCAGCCAAGTCCGTCAAAGGCGACGGCTGGGCGAACCGGGAATCTGTTGCAAACCACACGGCAAATTTCCTGCAATGTGTGCGCACCCGCGACGTGAACACAGCCTGTCCGGTGGAAGCGGGTAGCCTGTGTGCCAAGTACGCGCACATCGGCAACATCGGCGCGCGCGCTGGGGTGGGCAGCTTGGTGTACGATGACAGAAAACGCCTCTTCGATCACCCAGAGGCCAATAAATTTATCAAGCCGGAATATCGCGCCCCGTGGCAATTCCCTGAATAATGGCTGAGTCGTGTCCGGTGTCTGTTTTCATCTTTTTTCAAAATGGCAGACTTTTTCCTTCCCAACGTTCTCTTTTTCTCCACCTTGGCCCGATTCATTTCACCACATGATCAGCGCTGAAACTTCTGAACAGCTCAACTCCGAGAAGGATTTTGACACCGTCTCCATTTCAATAGCCTCGCCAGAGGAGATACGCCAATGGTCCAAGGGGGAAGTCCGAAACCCGGAGACCATCAATTACCGCACATTCAAGCCAGAGCCGGGTGGCCTTTTCTGCCAGAAAATCTTTGGCCCTGTGCGTGACTATGAGTGTGCCTGCGGCAAGTACAAACGCATCAAATTCAAGGGCGTCACCTGTGATCGTTGCGGCGTCGAAGTTACCGTCTCCCGCGTACGCCGCGAGCGCATGGGCCACATTGAGCTCTCCGTCCCCGTCGCCCACATCTGGTTCCTCAAGTCGTTGCCAAGTCGTCTCGGGCTCTTGCTCGACATGACGGCACGCCAGCTTGAGTCCGTGATTTACTACGAGAAATATCTCGTAGTGGACCCGGGGAAAACGGCCTTGGAGTTGAAGCAGATTCTCACAGAGCAAGAGTACCAGCAGGCCATTTCCGAGTATGGCGACGATACCTTTGTTGCCAAGATGGGTGCCGAGGCTCTGAGCGACCTTCTCAAGAAAATGGACCTTCTGCAGATCGTCTCTGAGCTGAACGAGCAGATCCAGAGCACGCGTTCCAAGCAAATCAAGAAGAAGGTGGCCCGCCGTCTTAAGATCATTCAAGGCTTCATCGACTCCGGCAACGAGCCGCAATGGATGGTGTTGCAGACTCTCCCCGTCATCCCGCCCGACCTGCGCCCGCTCGTCCCTCTCGAAGGCGGACGTTTCGCCACTTCCGACCTCAACGACCTTTACCGACGCGTCATCAACCGCAACAACCGCCTGCGCAGCCTCCTGCAGCTGAAGACGCCCGACGTCATCATCAACAACGAGAAGCGCATGTTGCAGGAAGCCGTTGATGCGCTCCTCGACAACGGACGCCATGGGCGCCCCGTCACTGGCGCTGGGAACCGCCCCCTCAAGTCCCTTTCGGACATGCTCAAGGGCAAGCAAGGTCGTTTTCGTCAAAATCTCCTCGGAAAACGCGTGGACTATTCCGGGCGCTCTGTCATTGTCATCGGGCCGGAGCTCAAGCTGCACCAATGTGGCTTGCCCAAGAAAATGGCGCTTGTGCTATTTGAGCCCTTCATCATCCGCCGTCTCAAGGAACTTGGTTTCATCCACACCGTCCGCGGCGCGCGCAAGATGATCGAGAAAAAATCGCCCGAAGTCTGGGACATTTTGGAGGAAGTCACCAAAGGTCACCCTGTGCTCCTCAATCGTGCGCCCACGCTGCACCGCCTCTCCATTCAGGCCTTTGAGCCTGTGCTTATTGAGGGCGACGCCATCCGCCTCCACCCGCTCACCTGCACAGCGTATAATGCGGACTTTGACGGTGACCAAATGGCTGTCCACGTCCCTCTTTCCAGCGAAGCCATCATGGAGTGCAAGCTCCTCATGATGTCCACGAACAACATTTTCTCGCCTTCCAGCGGGAAGCCTATTCTCACTCCCTCGCAGGACATCGTGCTCGGTTCCTACTACCTCACCTACGAGCCGACTGCCAAGCCGACCAAGGAATCGCGTGTCCCAATCATCACCAGCGTCGAGGAGGCCCAGTTTGTCGAGCTTGAGGGTGTGCTCCACTTCCATGACTGGGTGGACTATGTCAACCCGGATTTCGGGCGGAACACGAACTACGGTGTCTCCGACAAGCGCCTCATTCGCACCACCATCGGGCGCATTATCTTCAACACCATCTGGCCCAAGGATATGGGCTTCGCCAATTTCCCGGTCAAAAAAGCCCAGATCGGCGACCTCATCCTCAATACTTACAAACTCGTCGGCAAGGAGGGCTCCATCCCCGTACTTGACGCACTCAAGGACATGGGCTTCAAAATCGCCACACGCGCCGGCATTTCCATTGGTATTGGCGACATGATATTCCCCCACGGTAAGACGGAGATTATCAAAAAATCCCGCACTAAAGTGGACGAAGTCGAGGCACAATTTAAGAAAGGGATCATCACCACAGGCGAGCGCTCCAACAAGGTCATCGATCTCTGGACGAGCACGACAGACGAGATCGCCAAGTCCGTCTTCAAAACACTGGAAAACTCCGCTACCCGCGCTGGGAAACGTCCCAACGACCCGCGCCACCAAGGCCGTTGGCTCATCAACCCAGTGTACGTCATGATGGACTCAGGCGCGCGCGGTAACAAGCAGCAGGTTCGCCAGCTCTGCGGCGCACGCGGCCTCATGGCCAAGCCCAATGGCGAAATTATCGAGCGCCCCATCCTGTCCTCCTTCCGCGACGGGCTTTCCGTGCTCGAGTACTTCATTTCCACGCACGGTGCGCGCAAGGGCCTTGCCGATACCGCTCTCAAGACTGCCGACGCCGGCTACATGACGCGCAAACTTTGCGACGTTGCCATGGACGTCATCGTCACCGAGGTGGATGACAACAATCGCGATGGCATTTGGAAATCCCCCCTCTACGAAGGTGATGATGAGATCGTCAAACTCTCCGAGCGCATCGTGGGGCGTTGCGCGAGCGAAGATGTGCGCAACCCCCTTTCCCCAGATGAAATTGTCATCAAGGCCGGGGAAATGATTACCGAGGAGGCTGCCGCCCGCATTGAGCATAATGGCATCGAGCGCGTGAAGATCATGTCGCCGCTAACCCACATGAAGATTAACAGTATCCCTGCCCTCGCCTATGGCCTCGACCCATCGACGGGCAAACTTGTTGAGCGCGGCACGGCTATCGGTATTATTGCCGCGCAGTCTATCGGTGAGCCGGGCACGCAGCTCACCATGCGTACCTTCCACATCGGGGGTGTCGCGAATCAGGTGCTCAAGAACCCTGAAATTCGCGTACGCAATACGGGCAAAGTCGAGTTTCAAGGCATCCGCTATGTCGAGATCGGCGACAAGGTCATCGTCCTCAACAAAAACGGCATCCTCTACCTGCGCGATCCGGACAATCACGAGAACATCCTTGAGGAGCACAACATCGTTATCGGCTCAATTCTCGCCGCGAAAGACGGGGGCATCATCAACAAGGGCGAAATCCTCGCACGCTGGGATCCGCACAACGTCCCCATCCTCGCAGAAAAAGCGGGTGTCGTGACCTTCCGCGACATGATCCCGGGCGTCACCATCAAACGTGAATTCGACAACTCTTCTGGGCGCATCACGACGGTCGTCATTGAGCACAAGGAAGACCTGAACCCAACCGTTCAGATCGTCTCCGAGGGCCGGGAAAAGAAAATCCTTTCCGAGCATTTTATTCCCGTCGGCGCGCAGGTCTCCGTGAACGAGGGCGACAAAATCAACCTTGGTGCCCTCCTCGCCAAGACGCCGCGCCAGGCTTCCAAGACGCAGGACATCACGGGAGGTCTTCCGCGCATCGCCGAACTTTTCGAAGCCCGCCGCCCCAAGGAAGCTGCTGAAATGGCTAGGATCGAAGGTGCCGTTTCCTTCGAAGGCACTGTCCGCAGCAAGAAAAAGCTCATTGTCACAAACGATGATAGCCACCGCGAAGAGCATCTCATTCCGCATGGCAAAAACATCATTGTCCATGCGGGTGACCGCGTTCGCAAGGGCCAGCTTCTTACCGAAGGCGCGCCAGACCCGCACGAAATCCTCGAAATCCAAGGCGCCACAGCGCTCCAAGATTATCTTATTACCGAGATTCAGAAGGTCTATCGCCTCCAAGGTGTTACCATTAACGACAAGCACATCGAGATCATCATTGCGCGCATGTTGCGCAAAGTCCGCATCACCGATCCGGGCGACACCGATTACTTTTGGGGCGAGCAGGTGGACCGCCATGCCCTCGTCCAGCGGAATCGCCAAATAGAAGATGCCGGTGGTAAGGGCGCAGAGTTTGAGCCCGTCTTGCTCGGTATCACCAAGGCTTCGCTTGAGACGGAATCCTTTATTAGCGCGGCTTCCTTTCAGGAGACGACGCGCGTGTTGACGGATGCTTCCACCCTCGCCCGCAAGGACATCCTCAGTGGTTTTAAGGAGAATGTCATCATGGGGCACCTTATCCCAGCAGGGACGGGCCTTCCCAAGTATCGCAGGCTGAGCATCAGCACCCTCCACGGCGCGCAGGGGAAGGCGTGAGCGGTACCCAGAGAAACTACCGGTAAGCAAAGGGCGCAGGCTGGTATGGCTTGCGCCTTTGCTATGCTTGCCCGCGCTCAAGCCCGGCTGCGGTAGAAGGCGGTTTCTAGGCCGAGGAGTGTGATGTCAGGCTCCCAGAGGATGCGGTTTTGCCAGGACTTGGGGAGCGCACCCGCAGTGCCACCCGTGGCAAAGATTGCGGGCTGGGGCACGCCCCACTGGGTCAATTGTTCCAGCACAGTGCTGAGCAGCGCGTCCATCATGCCCGCGAAGCCGACAGTGCAACCCAAGCGCATCCCATCCAAGGTGCTTTTGCCGATGCCTGTCGAGACGAGTAGATCTGCCGGATCAAGTTGGGGGAGGAGGGCCGTCTGTTCGTGCAGGTAGCGCGTCATTATGCCCAGCCCGGGCGCGATGACGCCACCTTCGTAGCCTTTGTCCGTGAGAATATCGAAGGTGACGGCGGTGCCCATGTCTATCACGACAGCTGGCGCGCCGTGGAGCGTTTGCGCGCCGATGCAATTGGCAAGCCGGTCTTGGCCGATCTCGGCGGGGCACGGGTAGTGAATGGCGAGCCCCGGGCAGGCATCATGCCTCAGGTGCCAGACAGGCAGGGCGTTGAGGTCGAGCAGCGGACGCAGGGCTTCTGTAGCCCGGGGGACGACGGAACAGAAGGCAATGCCGTCGAGGCCGAGCTGCCGCTGGTAGCTCTTGATGAGCTCCGCGAGAGCATTTGCCTCCGAGCCACTCGCGGTGGCGAGTTGCCCGCTGGCGAGCGTTCTGCCGCCAGAGAGTACCCCGTGGTGTGTGTGCGTGTTGCCGATGTCGAGGCAGAGGATGTTCATGAGAAAAGACTGCGCTGGGCGGCAGAGAAATTATGGGATGGAGACGGTGCGGCAACTCCGGAAGCCGCTCCCGCGCATCGGCAGAGTGGCGAGAAATTTTTCTCGTTGTGGGTCGGTTTCGAACTCGATGCCGAGGAGGGCGTGGCCCACACGCTCGGCTGTGTAGGTGTAGTTGAAGTAGCAGATGTCCCCGCTCAACGCGACGACGTGCTCTTTCAAAAAGTCATGCAGGGCGCCGGGGCGTTCGTAGAAATCGAGATTGAGGAAAACCGGGTTATTCATCAGCGCGCGCTCGTGACGGATCACGCGAAAGGCGACTTCGGCGCTTCCGGTGACTTCCTCCCAGGCAATGTTTGCCTTGGCGAGGCGGAGGCGGACTTCGCGCAATGTTTCCTCTGGGACGGCCACGCCGATGGTGTACCATGCTTTTGCTGGGTCTGTCTTGCCGTACTGCAGATCCACGATGTTGCACTCGGCGAAAATGTCTTCGAGAAGTCTCAAAAAAGCGCCTTGTTTTTCCTCGATGCAGACGCGCAAGTGACGGCGCGTCGCGCCGCCGATATTGCTACTGCGGGCGACGTAGCCGAGCATCCCAAAATCAATGTTGGCACCGCTCAGCACGCTGAGGACGTTTTGGCCACAGAGGCGGTCGCCGAGCTTGAGGGCGGCGGCCACGCCCAGCGCGCCTGAGGTTTCTGTGATGATGCGGTTGGCGTCCCAGAGGCGCTGCATGGCCCAGCAGACTTCGCCATTGGTGACGGTCATGTACTCGTCCACCACTTCTTCACAGACGCGGAAGGGCAGGTCGCCTGCGCATCGCACAGCTGTGCCGTCGCAGAAGATGTCCATCTGGTCGAGAGTTGTGGGTTGTCCGTGTGCATGCGCTGCGCCCATGCTGGCCTGCTCTTCACCCTCGACGCCGATGATGCATATGCCCGGGTATTGGCGTTTCAGCCAGCAGGCAACGCCAGCCGCCATTCCTCCGCCTCCGATCTGTAGCATAGCTGCGTGAAAAGGTGCTTTGGCGGCCTTGGCAATTTCTACGGCCAAGGTGCCCTGGCCGCCCATGACCTGAAGGTCGTCGTATGGATGGATGAAGGTGCGGGGCGAGTGTTTCGCCTCCGTGGTGGCCGCCAGGCTCGATTCGTCGTAGGAGTCGCCTTGCAGGACAATGTCCACGTATTCTCCGCCGAAGTTTTCGACGGCGGTCTTTTTCACCTCTGGCGTGGAGCGAGGCATGAACACTCGCGCATGGATGCCGAGGAGACTGGCGGCGAGGGCGACCCCTTGCGCGTGGTTCCCTGCAGATGCGGTGATAACGCCGTGCGCTTGTTCGGCCTTGTTCATCAGGGCCATGCGGTTGTACGCGCCGCGCCATTTGTAGGACTTGATGGGGCCGAGGTCTTCGCGCTTGAGGAAGAGGCGAAACGGCAGGGACGTGTCGCGCATGGCCTCAAGAGGTGTCGCATCGGACACCGCGTAAACGCGTTGGCAGGCCAGCAGAGTTTCCTGAAAAAGGCTGTTCACAAGCACAGACATATTAGGCGGCGGACGCTACGAAAGCCACCCGCCAACACAAGCGCGCAGCGGGTACTCGCAGTTTGCGCTTTCGCATTGCTCGTACGGAAGGGCGTGCTACCCCTCCACTCTCTTTTTAGCAACACACAGCTACTATGCCCATGATGACGCCTCTTCAGGAAATCCGCCATTCCGCCTCGCATATCCTTGCCACGGCAGTGCTGCGTCTGTTCCCACAGACAAAGCTCGATATTGGGCCACCGACCGAGACAGGCTTCTACTACGACTTCGATAGCGAGCATAAATTTACTCTCGCAGACCTTGAGCTCATTGAGGCCGAGATGAAAAAGATCGTGAAGGAGAACCAAAAATTCGAACGCACGGAATGCTCTCGTGAAGAGGCGGCGCGTCTCATCGCCGAGATCGGCCAAGAGGCCTACAAGCTCGGGCGTCTTGGGGACATCCCAGCGGGCGAGGCCATCAGCTTCTACCGCAACGGCGAGTTCCTTGACTTGTGCGCGGGGACGCACGTGCGCTATAGCTCACAGGTCAAGGCTTTCAAACTCCTCTCCATCGCAGGCTCCTACCATCGCGGCGACGAGAAAAACAAGCAGCTTCAGCGCATCTACGGTACGGCCTTTGCCTCAAAGGACGAATTGGAGACCTACCTCCACAATCTCGAAGAAGCCAAGAAGCGCGATCATCGAAAATTGGGCCGCGACTTGCGCCTTTTTCACATCGACGAAGATGTCGGACAAGGCCTCATTCTGTGGCTGCCCAACGGCGCCATCATCCGCCAGGAGCTTCAAGACTTCATCGCTGGAGAGCTGCGCAAACAAGGCTACCAACAGGTCGTCACGCCACACATCGGCAAACTCGCGCTCTACAAAACTTCGGGCCATTTCCCCTACTACAAGGAGTCGCAATTCACCCCAATTGCCGACCCCGAACAGCTTGCGCGAATCGCCGTCGAGGGCTGTACCTGCTGCGATCTCACCTCACGTCTTGAGGCCGTTTCCGCAAAGTTCCGCGAAAACCTGAATGCGCGTACGGGAACGACGACCATTGTGCAAGAACGTGTCTTGCCGGACGAGTCGCTCCTCGACGGCTTCCTGCTCAAGCCGATGAATTGTCCGCATCACATCAAAATTTATGCCTCCGCGCCTCATTCCTACCGCGACTTGCCCGTGCGCCTTGCTGAGTTCGGCACCGTTTATCGTTGGGAACAGTCTGGGGAGCTCAACGGCATGACGCGCGTGCGCGGTTTCACCCAAGACGATGCACACATCTTCTGCACAGAAGACCAAGTGGCCGACGAGATTCGAGGTTGCCTCTCACTTGTCCGCATCGTCCTAACCACACTCGGCATCACGGACTACCGCGTGCGTGTCGGCCTGCGCGACCCCGATTCGAAAAAATACACCGGCAACCAGCAGAATTGGGACAAGGCTGAGGCCGCTTGCTGTGATGCCGCTCGCTCGCTCGGCGTGGCTTTTAGCGAAGAACCCGGCGAGGCCGCGTTTTACGGGCCCAAGATAGACTTTGTCGTGAAAGACGTCATTGGGCGTGAATGGCAGCTCGGCACTGTGCAGGTGGACTACAACTTGCCCGAACGTTTTGACCTCTCCTACGTCGGCACAGACAACAAGGCGCACCACCCGGTGATGATCCACCGCGCCCCTTTCGGCTCGCTGGAGCGTTTTTGCGGTGTGCTGATAGAGCATTTTGCCGGAGATTTCCCCACCTGGCTCGCGCCCGAGCAGGTGCGCATCCTCCCGCTCAATGACACACTCAACGCGCACGCCGAAGAGCTCGCCGCGACGTTCCGCACGCACAAGGTACGTGTGAGCGTGGACACGCACAGCGACAAGCTCGGCGCCAAAATCCGCCGGGCGGAGTTGGACAAAGTGCCACACATCCTCGTCATCGGCGCCAAGGAGAAAGAGGCCGGTGCAGTTGCCATCCGTTCTCGCGCCAACAAGGCCATCGACGGCACGCAGGCCCCAGTCGCCGCTTTTCTGGAAACCCTCCTCACCGAGATTCGTGAGCGCCGCCTAGCTGCGAAATAAAACAAACCTCTGGCAGAGCCGCATCACGCGGGAACAACAAGCCTTGCTGTGCCGTATACATGTACCCAGCGAGGCGTGTTTTTATTTGCGAATCCACATGCTTTCTTCCTGACTCCAACCCCATGTACATCTCTCCAGAAACTCGCTCCTTGCTTGAAGAACTTGTCAGGCGCGCTGCGCGCCTTTGGAAGTTTCTGGATGTGCCAACCAAGCAAAAACAGCTCGCTCAATTCGACCATCGCATGGGCGAACCCGATTTTTGGAACAATACAGGAGCCGCCAAAAAACTCATCGCCGAGGCCAATCAGATTAAAAATCTCGTTAACCCACTCATTGCTTTTAACCGCCGCCTGGAGGATTTGCAGACACTTGCCGAACTTGTGCAAGACGCGCCCGATGGCACAGCCGATGAAGAGCTCGTCGAAGTGGCCGCCATCGCCGCGCAAATGCTCCCCGAAGTGGATGCCCTCGAAATCACCTCCTTCCTGACCGGGCCACATGACAAAGCCAACGCCATTCTCACCCTCAAGGCAGGCGCGGGCGGCACCGAGGCTTGCGACTGGGCGGACATGCTCTTCCGCATGTACACGCGCTGGGCGGAGCGTCGAGGCTACACCGTCGAGGTCGAGGATGTGCAAGATGGCGATGGCGCGGGCATTTCCACGGCGACTTTTCGCATCGAGGGGCCTAACGCTTACGGCTATGCCAAGGCAGAGCGCGGCGTCCACCGCCTCGTACGCATCAGCCCTTTTGATGCCAACGCGCGCCGCCACACCTCCTTTTGCGCCCTCGACGTCGTCGCCGAGATTGACGACGACCTTGACCTTGACATCGCCGAAGAGGATTTGCGCGTCGACGTCTACCGTGCGAGCGGGAAAGGCGGCCAGCACGTCAACCGCACCGAGTCTGCTGTCCGTCTCACGCACTTGCCCACGGGCATTGTCGTGGCCTGCCAACGCGAGCGCTCGCAGCACAAAAACCGCGACATCGCCATGAAAATTTTGAAATCGCGCGTTTATGAAAAGATGCAAGACGAGAAGCGCGCGGAGATGGAAAAATTCTATGGAGAAAAAGGCGAAATCGGCTGGGGAAATCAGATTCGCTCCTACGTCTTCCAGCCCTACCAGATGGTGAAGGACTTGCGCACGGGCACCGAAACGGCCAACGTGCAGTCGGTGATGGACGGCGAGCTCGACCCATTCATCAACGCATGGTTGCGCGCAGGCGGCCCACGCCAGCGTAGCAAAGACAAAGATGTCAAAATCGAGGACTGATCCATTCCTCCGTCCCCCGAAAAACATGGACCTCGAAGCCATTCACTCTGCCCCTCCCGAAATGCTGGCCCAAGCCAGGGCTATTATTGCTCGCTATCCCCAAAAGCGTAGTGCAACTCTCCCACTGCTTCACCTCGTGCAGGAACACCATGGTTTCATTTCAGACGCAGATATCGCCTGGGTCGCCGCGGAAACAGAGACAAACCCCATCGAAGTGCTTGGCGTAGTCACCTTTTATCCAATGTTTAGGACGTGCCCGGTTGGAAAACGCCACGTGCGCGTCTGCCGTACTCTCTCCTGTGCCTTGCGCGGGGCCTGCCACACCATGGAAACACTCGAAAAAACATTCGGCATCCAGCACGGCGAGACCACGCCCGACGGCGATATCACTCTCGAATACGTGGAGTGCCTCGCCGCCTGCGCCAGCGGCCCTGTCATACAGGTCAATCATGCTTTACACGAAAAGGTGACGCCCGATCGTGCCAAGGAATTTGCCGAGACCATTCGCCTTTCTCTACAGGAAGGAGGCTACGGCAAATCCCCATGTCTTCCCAACAGCCCAGAGTGGAACGGTTAAAACAATTTATTCAGCCAAGGAGTCTTTATCTCCCAGATACCTTCCACCACAAAACAATTTTCATCTTAAACGACACATGAAATCAAAAACTTCGCACATTCTCTCTGATCGCTTTTTGCGCAATGCCGCAAAACTGTTGACCATTTCAACGCTGCTCGCTGTGAATACTGCGTCAGCCCTCCTGTCAGCGGAGTTGAAATGGGCAGCTGGTGGCAGCGGCAATTGGAACACAACGGAAACGAACTGGGAGGAATATAATGCCACCCCAGGCGTTTTTCCCTATAGCGATGGAGACCATGTTTATTTCAAGGATATTTCGAACGTCGCTACTGCCGTGGTCACTATCACAGCGTCCAGTGGCGTTTACCCAAGTACTGTTAATTTTGAAAACAACGGAGGCGTTTCAGGAACGGCTTACGCGCTTCAGGGAAAACTTGGAGGGAATGGGGGCGCGACTATAAAAAAGTCAGGGAAAGGTGAAGTTGGGCTCTACGGAGATAATAGCGGATTTGGTGGCTCGCTTGAATTCGCAGCGGGGACGATACGGATGCAGAGTAGTCAAAATCTTATTGCAATGATGGAGAGTTTTAAATTCGATTCTTCGGCAAACGGGAATGCCAATAATGAGATTAGCCAAGCAATAAGAAACGGGGAGAGAGCGAATGTGCCCTTGAAGATAAGTACTGCACGTAATAACGGTGACCTCCCAACTCTTATTGTGAATTCCGGAAAGTCGATTACAATAGATAATACGGCGGGTAATGCTCAGAGGGTTACGGTGTCTTCTCGGTCGGCTGGAAGCATTCATTTGGAAGATAACGCGAGCCTCATCTTTAACGGAGAAAACGGCACTCAATCGATAAATCTTGGAAATGCCGCTTTGCTTGCGCTTACAGCTGGCACAGGCGCGCGTTATTTGTTTCAGGAGAACAATTTTGTGGCGGTATCTGGGATGGGGGCGGCAATTAATACTTCGGGCCATTTATTTGTCGCGCAGGCAGATTTTATAAATAATAAAGCAATGGAGGGTGGTGCGCTTTATTCTGGGAGCAATGCCTTCGTTGTTTGCGATTCTGTTTTTGTAAATAACAGCGCGCTCAGCAACTATGGCGGAGCCGCCAGTGCAAGGGGTGATTACGCGGAGTTCGTCAATACGGATTTTATCCAAAACTCGGCTATTACCAGTGGTGGGGCGATTTATTCTACAAGCGTCAAGCTTAAGCTGCAGGTTGACGATAGCCGAAGCTCGACATTTGCCGGGAACACGGTGAGCGGCACTGCCAATTCCATCTCACTACTTAATGGCAATCTTGCTGTAAACACAGATGGAAATGGCGTTTTGGATATGCGCGATCCAATGAGCGCGATTGTCAATTCCGGAATATCATCCAGCCCTTACGTGTGCACTATTTCCAAATTGGGTTCTGGAATTTGGAAAATCGCAGGAGACAATCAACTTAAAGCGACGAATGGTTATTCGACTCTTGATTTTGTTGTGAAACAAGGAACGCTACATCTCTATGGAACACAAGCACTAAACTATAGTGATACACGGCTCGGTTTGAATATTGCCCAGGATATTACGTCAGGACGACTTTACATTGTTCGTGGTCGTTTTATTCTCGAAAGCGGCACAATTCTTGAGGTGGGGGGAACAAATAACAACCCCAATGTCATTAATGCAGACCAAGAGCTCACGATTGAGAGTGGGGCGATTATCTGTGCTGCTGCGGCAGATGCCAGTCTTGTCTTGAATGATAGTGCGCAGAGTCAGATCTCTGGCAGTTTGAACCTCTCAGCAACAGTCGGCCAGACGCTTACTCTTGCAGCTCAGCTTGTTGGCGCAGGTGGCATAGACAAACAAGGCGCCGGAAAAGTCATTCTTATTGAGAAACTTGATTATACAGGGGACACAAGCATTGCTGCCGGCGGTGGTGAGCTCGTGATAGAGGGAACGCTTGGCACAGGTACTCTCGGGCAACTGAGTAACTATGTGGGAACTATTAAAATCTCGAATTCTACAAGGCTTACCTTGGATCAGGTGGACGGCCAAGTACTTTCAGGGAACATTCAGGCAGGTGCAGGAGCCGGCACCTTTATCAAAGCAGGAGCTGGCATCTTGACCCTTTCTGGGAACAATCAAGATTTCGCAGGAGCATTTGAGCAGACAGGCGGGATTATCCAAGTTGCTTCGCGTTCAAATCTTCTCCGCGATTTCAGTAATTTCAAGTTTGCGGCAGATGCTTCAAAGCAAAAAAATACTGAGATAATTACTGCCATAAATACCAATGCCTCACAGGGCGAGATACTCCAGGCCATCGATGTAGCGCGGGCTTCCGGAATATTACCAGCGCTGGATATTGCGGAAAATAAAGTAATAATTTTCGATGGAAGTGGAGCATCTTCCCAGCGTCTTAGCGTTTCCGCTGGCAATGCTGGAAGCATCCACCTCAACGTGGGCGCGGGACTTACTTTCCAGAACAATAAACGAAACAGTGGAGATGGTGGCGCGATATCGCTTTCTGGCAGTGCTTTGCTTGCGCTGACAGCATCCAGTGATGCCCATTACGCATTTAAAGACAATGCTGCCGAAAGTGGTGGCGCGATTTCAAACGATGGTGCACTTGTACTGGAGTCTGTGAATTTTCACGGAAATCGAGCGACAGCTTATAATGGGGGTGCCATTCGCACAGGCAGCAGTACGCTTTCTCTCTCTGGCACCGATTTTATTTCTAACAACGCAGCTCAACAGGGCGGTGCAGTTTATGGTTATAACAGCTCGATGAGTTTTACCGATGTCGAACTCAGGGGAAACACAGCAAATCAAGGTGGAGCCATTTATAGCGATAAAAACTTACTCATTTCCGGAGCGTTTTTTGTGAACAACACAGCGGAACAGGAAGGTGGTGCAATTTATAGCTCGAACGGTGACTTGGCACTCGAGAATGTTGCTTTTTGGGGGAACCAAGCCAGAACAGGCACAACTGCGGAGCCCAACTCGCTTTCTTTGGGAGGGACAGTGCTTCGACTTCAGGGCGCGGCAAATATTTATTTTGACGATCCAGTGCATAGTGTTGCTGGCGACAACCGCCTTGTGAAAACGGGGAGTGGGATCGCGCAATTTGCCGGAGAAAATCGTCTTGATACTGGCGGAACTCCCTCATCGACAGTGGTTTCTGTCGACGAAGGTGAGCTGCGCCTTGTTGCCCAGGCACGGTTTGATGCGGCGGGCAGTGTTCTCGGTACTTTTGATGTTGGCACGGATGGCACGCTTTCGGGCCAAGGGACTTTTATTGCGCCGGGTGGTGGTTTTGTTGTGAATGGGACACTTTCGCCAGATTCGTTTCGTTATGCTATTCCCAATTTTGACACAGGTACCAACACATTTGATTCTCCTCCTTCTGCGCCAACGGGTTCTCCGATTGGAAGTCTTGTGCTCGTGGGAAGGACGCATCTCGACGGCACACGCTTCGCCATCAATGCAAATGGCACGCTGGGAGTTAATCCGGCGGAACGCAATGATTTTATTCGAGTGGATGGCGATGTTTCGCTGGAGACAGGTAGTAAAATTCATCTCGTTCTCAGTACTAACAATGCTTCTGGCGGTGGTAGTTTTGTGTTTTTGGAAAAAAGCGCTGGGGACGACTTCGGAGTCAGCGACAATATCGTTTTCTCCGACGTGGTTGCGGACAGGACTTTTGTCGTCACCGGCACGGTCGATGGTTACTCGCTCAATGCACGTGCCAACGCTGTCGTCGAGCGGACGGCCAGTAACGGCAAGGAGTTGCAAATCCGTTTTGATGCGCTGCAAAGTCTCGACCTCACTTGGACAAACGAAACGGGCAACACGCGTTGGAGTGCTACTCCAGCCGACTTAAATTGGACAAACGGCCTCTCTGGGGATGCGCTTGAAAAACGCTACCGCGACGGTGATCGCGTGACTTTTTCTGATATCGGCGTTGGCGTGGTAAGCATTGCCCAAGGCGGTGTTTTGCCGGGGAAAGTTTATTTCACCAACACCGTGGGCAATGACTACGTTGTCAACGGCGACATTCTCGCTGCCGACGCGAGCGTCACCATCGAGAAAACTGGTGGTGGCGCGCTCACGTTGACTGGAAACATTGTCCCGGCGTTGACGGTGAGCAGTGGCCTTGTCTCGCTCGGCGCGCAGGCCATCGTGAACGATGCCAAGATCAAGGCAGGCGCAACTCTCTCTGGAGTCGGTGGCGTAGCACGGGCGAACTTCGAGTCGGGCGCTATTCTCGTGCCGGGCACGGAGGGCACGATAGGCACGCTTTTCTTGGGCGAATACGGTGGGACGACACATTTTGACGGTATTATCCTCAAGAACGACGTCGTCGGCACGGCCTCCTCAGACCTCTTGCATATTACGGGTGATGCGCGTTTTGGCTTCGCGCCCAACACCCTCGATATCAGTGACGGCGCGACGAACATCCTCTGGGGCGTCGGGCGCTACACCATCCTGTCTGTTATCGGCGAGGGGGCGAAGCTTGATGTGGGCGACCTTTCGCAGACGCTCTTTGCGTATAAGGGGATTGGGATTTCTGCTATCAATAGTCGTCTGAAAGCGACGGTCGAAAAAGTAAGCAATTCCACTGGACAGCACCTTGTGTTGAGCACTTATGCTGACTCCAGCCTTGTGTTGACGTGGATCGGGCGCGCGCCGGGAATTGGCGCATGGGACACACTGGCTGATAATTGGCGACAGGATCCGGCGCCTGCACGCGAGGTATTTCACCATGGCGATGTAGTGGTTTTCGACGCCACGCTAAGTCTTTCCGAAAATGTGACTTTGAACGTGGGCATCGTCCCGGAAGGTGTGATTGTTGGCGCGATGTCTGTAAAAGGCGCTCTTGGCGGTGGGTTCGTTTTTGCGGGTGGCCAGCTCATTGGTGTGGCCACGCAGACGAGCGGCTATGCGCTCTCGGCGGCCACGGGCAGCCTGTCTGTCGAGGCCGATGCAGCGGCGTTTTTCCAGAGCGACTTGGAGTTCGACAACATCGTAGTCGCCGGGCGCGCCTCCTTCGCTGGAGCTGTGAATTTGCGGGATGGGCGAGCGTTGACCGTCAGCCCGGGTGGCGTGGTTACCGTGCTTGATAGGGCCGCTCTCGGAGGTGTGGCGCAGGTGGCCAATGGTGGCTCTCTTGTTTTCGACCTCGTAAGCGCCGATACGACCTTCGACTACGCAGGGCGGATAACGGGTGCTGGAGGCGTGGAGAAAAAAGGCCCGGGCCTGCTGAGCCTTTCGGGAGAGAGCACCTACAGAGGCGGGACGCTCGTGCGCGCAGGCGTGCTAGCGATCACGCGCGATGCCAACCTCGGTAGCGGCACGAATACGCTGGATGGTGGCACGCTTCGCTTACTTGGCGCGCCAGAGACGGTCTATGTCAGGCCGTGGGTGCTTGGCGCGGCGGGTGGCGTTGTGGAAAACGAGAATGCTGCCATTTTGAGCGCAGCCTTGTCCGGTCTAGGGGCTTTCACCAAATGTGGGGCAGGGGAGCTCACACTCAAGGGAGACAATACTTACGCGGGTGACACGGCGGTTCGCGTCGGCGCGTTGAAGGTGGAGGGGACGCTTTCTAGCAACGCGAGCCCGGCGGTTTACTCGGGAAATATCTCCGTCAACGATGCGGCTCATCTTGAGTTTGCCCACGACGTGGCGCAGACCCTCGACGGCGTGTTGGTCGGCGCGGGCACCGTGGCCAAGACGGGTGCGGGCGCATTGCGGCTAGTCGGCGCCAATGCGCATAGCATCAGGAGGTTTGACAACCGCGCCGGCAACACCGAGGTGACGGGCTCTCTGGCAGCAGCTGAAGTCCACAACTATGCGGCGGCGTGTTTTGCCGCAGCCGAGGTGCAGGCAGAGATCCACAATGAGGGAGTATTCTCAGCCACACGTGTCACGGGCGACATCGTGAATACAGGGACTCTCCTCTTGAATGTGCCCCTGACCCGGTGGGATGGCACGCTACACAACAACGGTGGCCTTGTGGATTTCGTGAACGCCGGGCGGCGTTTGGAGGTGCGTACCCTCCGCGCCGACGGCGCGACGGAGGGTCTGGTGCGGATGGACATCGACCTCGTCACTCCCGGCAATTCTGACATTCTCGCCGTGGGCGGGGAAATCACCGGCAAGCATAGGCTCTTGCTGCACAACGTCACCCCAAGTGCCCAGTCGCACCTCATCACGCGCGAGAGCGGCGCGTCGGTCACTGTCATTCAGGCTGTGAACAATGTTTATGGGGCAGACGAGGCCGTGTCAGGCATTCTCGACGGCGGGCTTTACCGCTTCTCGGTGACGGAGGACGGTTTAGGCGGCTACAACCTTGCCCGCGTGGATTCCTATGGTTCGACAGGGCAGAGCGCGGTGAACGCCGCCGGAGCAATTGCGATAGGCTGGTTCTCCATGCAGGATAACCTGACCAGACGCTTGGGCGAGTTGCGCATGGCAGAATGGGCTGCGCGCGTGGGCCGTCAAAAAGTCAGCGAAGACGAGCACCGCCGGGCAAAAGATCCCTCGCCTGTGGCTCCTACAAACGAACAGACGAATGTGGCTACGCTAAACTCTACTTTCTGGGTGCGCGCCTTCGGCGAGCGCGTAGAGACACACCTAGGCATCCGGGGCATCAGCTCTTTTTCCGAATACCAGTACGGCGCGAACATAGGCTACGACATCAATTTCTTGGTGAACAAGGATTGTCGCACATTCCTCGGCCTCTTCGTCGGCTATCAGGGGGCGCGGCGGAATTTCCACGACGGTTTCGCCAGCGATGGGAAGACGGAGTCTGTCAGTGTCGGCCTGTACGGGACGGTCGTCCACGCCGATGGCTGGTTCCTCGACGGCATCCTGCGCGGCCAGACCGCCGAGATGGAATACGACGCGATAGGAGATCACGGAGAATTCACCAACCGCGTCTTTGGCGCCTCCATTGAGGCAGGCTGGCACTTCGCGTTGCAACCCAGCAAGGAAGGTGTGCCCGTGAGTTTCTGGCAGGATTGGTTTATCGAGCCAGGCTTCCAATTTGCCTACTCGCACGTCTTTGCCGATTCCTACAAGACGGATCACGGCGTCCACGTCTGGGGAGGGGACAGCGATATCTTCCGTCTGCTCGCCGGGTTGCGTTTCGGGCGTACCATCTACACTCGCGACTATGGCGAGTTTCAGCCATATGCCCGCATCGGGGTAGAGTATCAGGATAGCCTTGGCGGAAGTATCCGGGTGGAGAGTGAGCGCTTTGTGCCAACGACTGACGGCGTGCGCGCCGTCTTCGGTCTTGGTCTCGCATGGCAACTCGATGAGTCCCAGCAAGTGCACTTGGAGTACGAAGCCTCCTTGGGCGAAAAATACGACCGCCCTTGGGGAGTAACTTTGAGCTTCAGAAAACGTTTTTGAGATTGGCGCCCATCACGGCACGCCTTAGCTCCTCTGAACATGCCAGCTTCTGCCGCCATTCAGGCCCTCGCCCTCGCCGTTTCCCCGCAAAAAGGAACACGCCCTGTTTTGGAAAACATCAATCTCCATGTGCCACATGGTTGCCGTGCGGCGTTGGTAGGGGCGAATGGCACTGGAAAATCAAGCCTTCTCAAGACACTGTCCGGCGTGCTCCCGGTGCGCAGTGGCAAAGTGCTCGTGGAGGGTGAGCCCGTAGTTTGCGGTAACCCGCGCCTCGCTTATCTCGCCCAAAGACATCTGATTGAGTGGCATTTCCCCGTGACGGTCAGGCAGGCCGTGTTGGCAGGGCGTTACGCACACCTCGGTTGGTTGCGGCGCCCACGTAAGGCCGACCACGCCAAGGCCGATGAAGCCATGGAGCGCCTCGGCCTTGCCGAGCTCGCCTCGCGCCCCATCCATGCACTCTCAGGAGGACAGCAACAACGCATGCTCATCGCGCGAGCCATGTGCCAAGAAGCCGTCATCCTCTTGCTCGACGAACCATTCACTGGCCTCGACGCCAAGAGTCAGGAAATTCTCGAGAATTTTCTCGATGACGACCCCGGGCGCTCGCTTACCGTCATCATAGCCACGCACGACTTGGCCGACGTCGAAAAACGTTTCGACCTCGTCCTGAAAATCCAAGATGGACGTCTCCAGATGCTCCACGCCTGTACTTGCGAGCAAAGGCAAGACAAGGCGTGAGAGTCAAAAATCGCATGCAGGATAGGACGCTTCAGGGCTGAAGTGTCGGGTGACGCGCTTGGGAAAAAAAGAATCCCTTCACTCCAGAAGGTACTGGCGGCGCCCTCGCTTCGTGACGACATACCCCAGCTCATATCAGTAGACATGTTGTGATATAAGCGTTCGTCTTAATAACTCAAAAAACACACCAAATTTCTGGCTCAAAATGATAGTTTTTGACAACTCTCGGGCCTCTTATCGGCACTCACACACAGTGAAAAATTCCTATTGAGACTGGAAATAATATCACAACACGTCCACTCAAAGAGCAAGGCGATGGCTTCTGCCATCGCCTCTTTTTCGTACCCCAAAAACTGGCCTTCGTTTTTGCCGGGACCAGTTGCTTCGCCGAGAGATTTGCGTTATGAGAACGCGATGTATTAGAGGCCGAGCTTTGTGAGCTTGCCACCGTAGACAGCAGTTCCCCCCAATTCCTCTTCAATGCGCAGGAGTTGGTTGTATTTCGCGATACGGTCAGAGCGACTGAGCGAGCCAGTTTTGATCTGGCCGGCATTTGTGGCGACGGCGATGTCTGCGATAGTGGAGTCTTCTGTTTCTCCAGAACGGTGGGAGATGACGGCGGTGTACTTGGCGTGTTGTGCCATTTCCACGGCGTCGAGGGTTTCCGTCAGCGAGCCGATTTGGTTGACCTTGACGAGGATGGAATTGGCGGTGCCTGTATCGATGCCTTTTTTGAGAAACTCGGTGTTGGTGACGAAGAGGTCGTCACCCACGAGTTGTACCTTGTCGCCGATGGCGTCGGTGAGTTTTCTCCAAGTTGCCCAGTCGTTTTCGGCGCAGCCGTCTTCAATGGAGATGATGGGATATTTTTGGCAGAGCTCCTTGTGGAAGGCGACCATCTCGTCGCCAGAGAGTTTGCGTTTGTCGGACTTCTTAAAGATATAGCTCTTGCTCTTGCTATCGTAAAACTCGGAGGAGGCGACATCAAGGGCGATGTAGATGTCTTTGCCGAACTTGTAGCCTGCGTTTTTGACGGCGAGCGCGATGGCATCGAGCGCGTCTGTGGTACTGGCGAGGGCCGGGGCGAAGCCGCCTTCGTCGCCGACGGCTGTGGCGAGGCCTTTATCCTTGAGGACTTTTTTCAGGGCGTGGAAGACCTCCGTGCCGTAGCGCAGAGCCTCGCGGAATGAAGGTGCACCGACAGGCACGATCATGAACTCTTGGAAGTCGATGGGGGCATCGGAGTGAGCGCCGCCGTTGAGAATGTTCATCATCGGGACGGGGAGTACTTTTGCGTTGGGCCCACCGAGGTATTTGTAGAGTGGCTGGCCGATGGCATCGGCGGCAGCGCGCGCGGTGGCGAGTGAGACGCCGAGGATGGCGTTGGCGCCGAGCTTGGCCTTTGTCTTGGTACCGTCGAGGGCGAGCATTGCCCTGTCCACGCTCACCTGATCAAGGGCGTCAAAGCCGATGAGCTCTGGCGCGATGACGTCGTTGATGTTGTTGACGGCCTTGAGGACGCCTTTGCCGAGGTATCGCTTCTTGGGGTCGATGCCCTTGGCGAACTCTTTGGCGGGCACGCTGGCGTCGCGCAGTTCGAGGGCTTCGTGCTCGCCCGTGCTTGCGCCCGAGGGGACAGCAGCTCGGCCAAAGCCGCCGCTCTCAAGTTTGACGTCCACCTCAATGGTGGGGTTGCCGCGTGAGTCGAGGATTTCGCGTCCGATGATTTCGATGATTGCTGACATGGTGTGAAAGAAAGTGGTCTGAGGTTTTGAATAGGTGGTGCCCTGTCAAAAAGAAAAAGGAGACAAATATGTGGCATGGGGGTGTCAGCAGGCTGCCGCAGTGTGGGGTTTCAGGGTGCCGCGGGTGACGCCCATCTGGTTGCGCAGGCGCAGTTCGCGCCAGAGCGAGCTACCGGAGATTTCGCCGCAGAGGAGGGCAGCGTAGTATTTCAACAGGCGTGTCGTGGCGGCGGCGTCCTCGTCGGCCAGCTCGATGCGGAAATGTCGCAGGCCGAGGGCGAGGAGTTCTGCGGCGAATTCGGCGCCAGTTTGTGCCCGCCCATTGAACACAGTGTTACGGCACGAGGCGTCGGCGCGAACGAGATGCTCGATACCTGTCTTGTCGCGCAGGCGGACAGTGTGTTGCTCGCATGGGCGGCCACAGTCGCGGAAGTTTTTTCCGTTGGAGAGGAAGGCGCAAAAGATGCAGTGCTCCATGTGAAACATGGGCATGTGCTGGTGGATGGTGAGTTCGAACCATTCTGGTGGGGTGGCGTGCAAGAGGGCGGCGAGCTGGGTGGTGTCGAGGTCGTAGGATGCAGTGAGCCGTTCCAAGCCGCAGTGTTCTCGAAAATATTCGGCCGAGAGAGGGTTGGTGACGTTGAGAGAGAAATCTCCTCGGCGGCGTAGTTTGCCTGTCCAGCGTAGTTGCTCGTGGTTGCGCACGAGCCAGCCGTCGGCTCCGCATTCGGCGATCTGGCGCAGGATGGGCTCTTCGCCTTGTTTGAAGATGCGTGGTGGAATGACCCAGATTTCGACTGGCGATGCGAGGGGGGATTGCTTTGCGTGGGCGACGGCTGGTGCGTAGTCGCGCAGGTTTTCGAATTCACAGTAGATGGTACTGGCGCCCCAGAGGAGGGCAGGTTCGAGTTGTGAGAGGTGGCGGATGACGGGGATTAACTCGGGTGGTGGCAGTGGCGTGGTGTGCGCCTGGCGCCGCCCCGCGCAGGGTGGCGCGATGGGCGCGCGCTCCATCACCCAGTGGCGCGGGGCAGAGCGCAGGGCGTCGAGGCGGGAGACGAGGATACGGCGCATGTGGTTCAACTCGGCGATGGGTAGGATAAGGGCTCCGTTGAGTGTGGTTTGGATGGAACCTGGCGCGTATGCTGTGTTGCCGAGGCGCCCGAGTTGTTCGCGCAGCAGGGTTTCGCTCAGAGGCTGGTTTTCGGCTTTGCTCAATGGCATGGATGAGAGGCACTCGGCGATGTGGCCTTGCCCGTCGTCAAACACCACGCGCAGAGGCGAGCCGCATGTCCCGTAGGCGTGGATGTGGATCGGGCGGCGAAAATGGGGCGTATTGCCGACGAATGAATTGCGCAGACGTTTGGAGAGGGCCGGATCGGCGGTTTTCCAGAGTTTTTGCCCACGGCGCACGCGGCGCCAATTGAGGGCTTCGCGGGCGAGGTACACCCAGGATGTGCCGTCGTGGCGTGTCTCGACGTTGTGGACGAAGCCGCCTTCTTCGCGCTCCTCGGGTCTGTCGTCGTCAAACACCACGCCATCGCCTGGCTTGAGTGGGGCCATGAGGCGTAATTGCACGCGTCCTTCCTGGATGGCATCGACTTCGCCGAGAAAGACGCCGCGCTTTTTGCCGAAGCGTGCGTGAACGAGTGCATGGTTGTTTACACCGCGCAACCAGCCTGTTCCGAGGCCGCGTGAGAAACTCATTTCGAGTTCGTAGTCAGATTCGAGTCTGACGTTTCGGGCCACTTCGCTGGGTGTTTCGCCGCCTCGTGCTGTGGCGTCGCAGATTTTGTCAACGGCATGCTTGTACGCCCTAGTCACAGCGGCGACATATTCTGGGGATTTGAGGCGTCCTTCGATTTTCAGCGAGCTCACGCCTGCCTGGATGAGTTCGGGCAGCATCTCCATGCCAGCGAGGTCGCGTGGGCTGAGGAGGTATCTCCGCCCGCCGAGGGGCATGTCTTTCCCATCGCAGACGAGTTCGTAGGGGAGACGGCAGGCTTGGGCACATTCGCCGCGGTTGGCTGAGCGCCCACCCAGCGCCTCACTCGTCAAACACTGACCGGAGTAGGCGACGCAGAGCGCGCCGTGGACGAAGCTTTCCAGCGCGGGTGTGGGGCCAGAGGTGACGAGCTCAGCGCGTATCGCGGCAATCTCGGAGACGGGACATTCGCGGGCGAGCACGACGACGGAGGCGCCCAATTCTCGCGCGAACAAGACGCCTGCCGCACTCGTGATGGTCATCTGTGTTGAGGCGTGGATGGGGAAGTCTGGTGAGAGTTGGCGGATGAGGCGGCAGATGCCAACGTCTTGTACAATGGCGGCATCCACTCCGGCGGTGATGATGGCGCGCAGGGAACGCTCTGCGGCGGGCAGCTCGCCAGTGAAGACGAGAGTGTTGAAAGTGGCGTAGCCGCGCACGCCACGTTTGTGCAGGAAGGTCATGAGGGCGGGGAGTTCTCCTTCCGCAAAGTCCCCAGCTCGTGCGCGTGCGTTGAACTGGCCGATGCCGAAATAGATGGCGTCGGCACCATTTTCAACGGCTGCGCGCGCGCACTCCCAGTTGCCAGCAGGAGCGAGGATGAGGGGCTTGGCGATGCCTGATGGCTGCATAATTTTATTAATCCGGCATGTCTATATTTATAATTTTTCGGCGACAAGCCCTGATAAATACAGGATGTCGGGTAAAACATATTCATGTCTAGTGTCCGCCACGAAAATTGCCGCCACGAAACCCTTTGATCTGTACCGCGAGCGATATGCACACGGCCACGCTTGCTGCGGAAAAGGTTATTCGAGCTGGCTGATCGTCTTTTCCTCTCGCTATGGGTAAAATTGAACTTTCCGATGGTGGCTGCATCGGCGAGGCCAACATCCCCAACCACGGTCACGACATCCCCCCTTTCGCCGACTGGGAAAATACCTCCAGAAGTGCCAAGCCCTTGAGAAATCCTTCAGGCTTGTTGGGCAGTAGGGAGCATTGCGCTGAGGCTTTTTTGAGTTTGGGCGGCCCGGAAGGCGGCTAGCTTTTGGGCCACGGCGGGATCACTCAAGGCGAGGATGGAGGCGGCAAAGACGGCTGCGTTAATGGCGCCTGCTTTGCCGATGGCGAACGTGGCGACGGGGATGCCGCCGGGCATTTGCACGGTAGATAGGAGAGAGTCCAGGCCCTTTAGTTGGGGAGATTCCAGAGGGACGCCGAGAACGGGCAGGGGTGTCAGGCCTGAGACAACCCCTGCAAGGTGCGCCGCCATGCCAGCCCCGGCGATGATGGCTTGGAGGCCGCGCGCCTGCGCTGTTTTGGCATATTCGATGGTGGCCTCCGGCGTACGGTGTGCGCTGAGCACGCGGGTTTCGCTCTGAATGCCGAGATTTTCCAGAGTCTTTGCGGAGTGTTCCATGACGGGCCAATCCGAAAGGCTCCCGAGGAGAATGCCGACACGCGGCGTTTTTTCTGCAGGGCTGGTATTGCTCATTATGTTTGGGTTAAGCCGTGTGTGGACAGGTGGGCGAGGATGGCTTTCTGAACGTGGAGGCGATTTTCCGCTTGGTCGAAAATGATGCTGGCCGGGCTGTCCAATACTTCTTGCGTGACCTCTTCGCCAACGTGCGCCGGGAGACAGTGCATAAAATACGCCCCGACCTTGGCTGCGCGCATTACCGCGGCGTTGACCTGATAGGGCTGCATCTGGCTCAGCCGTTCGGCGCGCTCGGCTTCCATGCCCATGCTCGTCCAGACGTCTGTGTAAACCATGTCGGCGCCACGAGCAGCCTCAATGGGATCTTGCGTAAAGCGCCAGCTCGGCACGAGGCCGCTACGGGAAAGTTCTTCTCGAATCTCCGCTTGGGGTGCGTAGTTGGCAGGGCCAGCCAGCGCGATTTCCACGCCCAAGTGTGCTCCGCCGAGGATGAAGGAGTTTGCCATGTTGCACGCTGTATCGCCGAGAAAGGCAATTTTGCGGCCCTTGAGGGATTCAAGATAGCGCTTCACGTCGCCCCCGCTCCAACGTTCCGCCAAGGTAAAAAAGTCTGTATAGATCTGACATGGATGCAGGTAATCGCTCAAGGCATTGACGACAGGAAGCGTGCCAAGGCGCGAGACTTCCTCCAAGACAGAGTGCGCGTAACAGCGTATGACGAGCCCATGTAGATAACGCGATAACACGCGGGCGGTGTCGGCAGTCGTCTCTCCTCGCGAGAGTTGCAGCTCCTCGGCGTTGAGCATCACGGGTTGGCCGCCGAGTTCGTGAACGCCGACTTGGAACGAAACGCGCGTGCGTGTGCTTTTTTTAAAAAACAGTAGACCCCAAGACTGGCCTTCCAGATGGGCGCGTTTCTCTGTACCCTGGGAGCGCTCCCGTTTCATGTCCGCCGCCGTGGCGAACACGGCGGCCATCTCTCCAACAGTAAAGTCCGTCTCTTTGATAAAGTGGCGCATGGTAAAAAGGGAGGCTGCACACTGCCTAAGGCACAAGATTTGAACAGACTTTTCTGCCCCCCGGAGGCAGCCTGAGAGCTCATAGAAGCGAAACCGGGCAATCTAGCGCGCTCGCGATAACGCGGAGCAGCTCGGCCTCGTCGGGCTGAATGATGTTGTCAGCAGAGGCAACGGTCGAGGCCGCTTGTAGGGTTTGCTGTTTCACCTCGGGCCTAGTACAAGCGAGGGCATTGAGGGCAGCATCAAGGCAGCGAAAATTGCACTCGTTGCTCGAAAGGATGGGCGGCAGGCCTATGTGAGGGGCCAGAGTGCGCGCGCCTGCTGCGTAGGCGGCTCCGGCAGCAGCGGGCGAAGTGTTCCCCGCGTAGGCGACAAAGGAAAGGATGCTGCCTGTGGCCTCGGCGAGAGCTTTGACAGGAAGATGCATGACGCGCGCGGCTTGGCGTGGCTTGCGCTGGCGGGCGATCTGGTGCTTCAAAAGGCTCAATAAAGCGTACTCGAAAATAGAGACTCGCCCGTCGGCATTGACGAGGGCCTGGGCGCGAGCGAGGAGCACGTCCTGCTGCTCCGAGGGAATGGCTCGCAAAGTGCCGAGAGAGATTTGCAGCAGCGGCAGGCGCTGGTGTGGCTCAAGGCTGCGGAGCTCCGCGAGCAACGCAGCATCAAGCGAAATGCCCGCCAGCGCCCTTGCCTGTCTGGCGCGGATGTCTGGGGAACGATCGAGTAGAAGGCCAAGGAGGATCGTTTCACAGGCCGAGGCGTTGTGGGCAGCGGTGTGCAATGTGCCTGGCAGTCTGGAGATCAGCGTCTGTGCCTGCTGGATGCCGTCGAGACCAAGAGCACCGACGGAGTCCATGAAATTGTTGACGTCGCGTCGTCGTACGCGCGCGGCACCTTTTTCGTTGCGAGAGGCGGTGGAAAGCGGGCGCGAAGAGAGCGGGGCGTTGAGGTCAAAATTTGCAACAACGGCCTTGATGCGAGTTTCCAAGGGAGGGTGAGTGGCAAACATTTGAGAGAAAAGACCGGAGAAAGATTGCGCGAAAAACATGTGGCTAATCTCGCTGGCGCGCGGCTCTTGAATCCGCGAACCCGTCGTGAGTCGAATCGTGTTGAGCGCCCCCGCCATGGCAGCTGGATTACGCGTGAATTGCACCGAGGAGGCATCGGCGAGAAATTCGCGCTGGCGCGAGATGGCTGCCTGAATGAGGCGTCCAAAGAAGAAGCCCGCATAGCCAAGCACGATAAGGGCCAAACCGCCGACGAGGAGTATGGCAGCGCTGTTGTTCTTGTTGCGCGAACGCCCGCTGCGCGAAGCAGCGTGAAGCAAAACACGCCCGATGAGTGTGAAGGCAATGATGCCGAAAAGGATGGCAGTGAGCTTGAGGTTCAGGCGCATGTCGCCGTTGAGGATGTGGCTGAACTCGTGCCCGACAACGGCCTGCAGCTCATCACGGCTAAGCTTGTCAAGAGCTCCTTGGGAGACTGCCACCACGGCGTCGCCCGTTGTCAGTCCAGCTGCAAAAGCGTTGATCGAGCCCTCGCGCGAAAGGATGAAAACAGGCGGGACAGGCATTCCTGCAGCGATGGACATTTCCTCGACAATATTGAGCAAGCGCCGCTTGGCTGCGTCCGTGGCGCATGGCTCGACGAGCTCACCGCCCATCATTTTTGCAATCACGTGTCCCCCTGCGCGCAACTCGAGCCACTTGAAGAGCGAGCCCCCACCCACCGTGCAGACGACGATACCGAGTGTGATGAGAGTATCGTCCAACTCCCAGTAATCAGCAAAGTCGGAAAAATCGTCAATCGCGCCGCCTTCAAGAAACGCTCTGCCGAAGACGACGAGCACGTTGACGCCGAAGCTGATGGCGAGGATGGCGAGGGCGAAGAGAAAGACGAGCCGACGGGTCTTGGTGCGGGCGTGTTCTTGGGCGGCAAAAAAGTTCATGCTGGGAAAATAGGGAGGCGTTGTCCTGACGCTCCGCCGTGCGCTACCCTCAGCAAGCAACGCATGGCGAAGCAACTTGCGGCTGGCTTAGAACTGCACCTTGGGGGCCTCCTTTTCAGCTGCATCCGTGATCTGGAAAGACTCAGCCGGTTGGAACCCCAGCGCGCCGGAGAAGAAAACGATAGGAAAAGTTTCGCGCTGCGTATTGTAGTTCATCACAGCGTCGTTGTACGCTTGGCGCGCGAAGGCCACGCGATTCTCTGTAGAGGTAAGTTCCTCGGCAAGCTGCATCATATTCTGGTTAGCCTTCAGCTCCGGGTATTTCTCTGCGACGACCATCAGGCGGGAGAGCGCGCCATGCAGGCGTGTTTCTGCGCCAACGAGGTTACGCATCGCGCTAGCATCCGCCGGGTTGGAGGCCGCTGCCTGCGCCGCACTATGGGCGATGTTTCGCGCCTGCGTGACGGCCTCCAGCGTCTCCCTCTCGTGCTTGAGGTAGCCCTTCGCCGTCTCCACCAAATTCGGGATGAGGTCGTAGCGGCGCTTAAGCTGGACGTCTATCTGCGCAAACGCATTCTTGAAGACGTTGCGCAAGCCAACAAGCTTGTTGTACGTCATAATGCCATAGAAGATAGCGTAGCCTACGGCGCCGATGAAGGCGAGCGTGATAAGTGTGGAAAGATCCATCGGGATCTTGGCTCTCAGGAAGTGCTGCATAACAGGTAATCCCCTGAAGAACGCGTGCCACCACGACAAGTAAAAACACGTTGCCCATGCAGATATCAGGCCCGCTTCGTTTTGCGTGGTTGAAATTTTGCTCTTTCCCCTTTTTTCCCTGCCTGTGATTTCCCATTTCTTCCAAGTGCTGAGAGGTAATGTCGACCGTTTTGTGCAATACACGACGGACATAATCTACGATCACGGCAAGAAGACGACGGGAACAAAAGTTTACACCGTCTTATTGAAAGCACTCTCTCTCGTGTACGGGCTCGCAGTGAAGACGCGTTTCGCCCTCTACAATGGTCGCGTTTTGAAACGCAAACCCGTCGGCAGCATCACCATCGTCATTGGCAACCTCACGGTGGGCGGGACGGGCAAGACGCCTATCACGGAAAAAATGGCCCGCACACTCTCCGAACGTGGGCGAAAAGTGGCCATATTGAGCCGGGGTTACAAGAGCCGCACAGCCCCATTGTGGGTCAGGCTTTGGCGCAAATACATTCTCTGGGAAGCGCCACGGCATCGTGTGGTGTCCGACGGCAAACGACTGCTGCTCGAGTCTGACGAGGCAGGAGACGAGCCTTACATGCTCGCGAGAAACCTGCTCCCACACCACGTCGTTGTCATCGTCGGCAGCGACCGTGCGGCTTCCTGCGTCCACGCTCAGGAAGAGTATCACTGCGACACCATCTTGCTTGATGACGGCATGCAGTACCTCACGCTTGAGGGCAGTTACAACCTTCTCCTCGTGGACAAGACGAACCCCTTTGGGAACGGCTCGCTGCTCCCGCGTGGTATTCTCCGCGAACCCATCAGCAACCTCAGCCGCGGAGACTACATTTTTCTCACCAAGTCCACCGGCACACGTTCCCGCAAATTGGAGGCCTTCATCCGCCGCTACAACCCCTACGCGGAAATCATCGAGTGCAGCCACCGCCCCAAATTGCTGAGCTCTCTGGACGGCAAAACGACGCATCCGCTGAGCTTCCTTGAAGGACGGTGTGTGGCAATCTTCAGCGGCATCGCCACCCCGCAATTGTTCGAAGACTTCGTCTACGCCTGCCACTGCCAAGTCTCTCATAAAAAACGCTTTCTCGACCACCATCGATTCACCGAAGAAGAGCTCGTCGATGTGTTTGACGAAGCCGCTGAGAAGGAAGCCGAACTCGTCATCACCACGGAAAAGGACGCCGTACGCATCGACCCTAAGCGAGAGTGGCGCCTACCCCTATACTATCTGCGCCTCGAAGTGGACATTCTCTCCGACCAGGAAACCTTCGAATGCGCCATCGCCCGCCTTTGCTTGGGCGAATTCGGACAACGCCGCTTTCGGGAACAACACGCGCTTACCCCCATACAAACTGCGAAAGGGCAAAATAGATCATTTCCCAATTAATTAGTCACAATATTAATGGAGGAGAAGAAGCGGGCTGTTATGAAATTCTACAGCGAAGACCTTCGGAAACACATTATTGCGGCAAGGCAAGGAGGGAAGGGGACGCAGGAGACGGCGAAGCGGGAGGGAAGCAAACGCACGGTGGAGCGTGATTGGCAACGCTTCGGAGAAACCGGACGGTGTGTCGCGTTGCGACGAGGAGGGCGAAGGATCTCGCGACTGAAACCACACCTGGAAACGTTGAGGGGGTGGATCGAAGAATAAAACGACCTCCCGGCCACCGCACGACCCCCCCTTGACAGGCTCTCAGATCTGTGTCCTCATGTCTATGAAGATTATGGCGTATCCCATCGACAGCTACGTGACCAGCGCCTGCGAGCCCTTATTCCAAGGGCCTCGGCGGTGTGTCGTGTGCGTGGATTCCCGCACGGATACGCCTCACAATCTTCGCGCCGAAAGCAAAAAAATCTTGCCGTTGGATTCTTCTGGGGAGGCACAATCTTCAGCGATTTTTGCAGTCCGCGTTTGCAATCTGCATCCCTCGCTTTTCATCCCCCAAGACACTCCGCTGAGGCTTTGCGACGTTTCCTTGGCAAGGTCGCAGTCTCAAAGTGCGTTCCCGTCGTCGGCGTGCCAAGGCGTTCCGAGACCTTCCAAGGCGCTGGAGCGTTCCAGCGTTCTAACGCGCCAACGCGCCAACGCGCCAACGCGCCAACGC
>JAITHA010000066.1 GCA_031280235.1 Puniceicoccales bacterium
CACCAGCATGAGCGCCGAAAGCGGATCGAGCAAAAACCCCAGGCTCACCGAAAACCCGCCCGCCGACAGCCAGACAAAATTACTCGTCGCCACACCCGACGGCAGCGCCAACGCCTCGCGCAACGCCAGGCAGGACAAGACAAACGCCCCCCCCATGGCCAGCAGCGCGCAAGTGGACGCCACCCGGCGGCAGCGCCACGGCACCACCGCACCCACCGCCGAGGCCACCAACGGCAACGCAGGCACAAGCCAGAGAAAATCAACAAGACGCGGCATGGTTTTAAAAAATCCGGAAAAGGGGAAAAGAAAGGGGCACGCCGGGGCATTCACCCCTTGAGCACCACCGCCTCCTGCAGGCGGATGCTCTTTTGGTGGCGGTAAATGGCAATGACAAGCGCCAGCCCCACCGCCGCCTCAGCCGCCGCCACCGCGATGGAGAACAGCACAAACATCACCCCGGCAGACGCGTCGGAATGCGGCGAAAACCGCCAGAACGCGATGAAGTTGATATTGGCGGCATTCAACATGAGCTCAATGCCGAGCAGCACCAAAATCCCGCTACTGCGCGCAAGCGCCGCCGCCAACCCGGTGACAAACAGGAGCGTGGAAAAAATCAGGCAACAATGGAGCGTGGTCATCGCAAAAAACGGAATCGGAGGGAGAAGAAAAAACAGGTCACACAGAGGCAATTGCAAAACGCGTATCGCCCACCGAGCTTAAGCCTTGTCGAGCGCGTGGGCGAGGGTGGCCTCGATTTCCTCCCAAGGCTCAGTGCCGACGCTGATGCGGACAAGCTCGGGGTCGATGCCGCAGGCTTGCAATTTGCGGCGTTTGGCGGCGTCGATGACGCAGTCGTAATGGGCCATGTAGATATAGGGAGAGGCGAGTGTGTAATCGGTGCCAAAGCTTGGGCCTTTGGCGGTTTTTAGGCGGTCGTAGAAACGGGCCAGAGGCATATCGAGCTCGATGGTTATCAGCCCACCGACGCTTTCGGGCGTGCGGCAGATGGCGGCATAATTGTCCCGGGAGGAAGCCTCGCGAGTCCAACATACGCGGCGCACGGAGGGGTGCCCCTCAAGCCAAGCGGCGAGGTGCAGAGTGTTGGCGTTGATGCGGGCGACCGTCTCAGGCATGGTGGCGATCTCGGCGGCGAGGCGGGCGCTATCGCGCCAGTAAGGCGGCGAGTGGGCGGCGCGGGCGCCATCGCGCAGGGCGTCGTGCCAGGGAGAGGCAGGGTTCACAGCCAAGACGCCTGCCATCACGTCGCCTTCATGTGCGCAGTATTTTGTGAGGCTGGCGACAAGCACATCCGCGTGTGGCAGGAGGTCGGTGTTGGCGAGGCCACAGGTGGAAGGGTCGAAGAGGCAGAGGGCACCGTGTTGCCGCGCGAGGGAGGCCAACCAAGGCAGGTCGGGGGTTTGGATGAGGGGATTATTGGGAGCCTCAGTAATAACCGCAGCGGTGCGGTGACCGTTTTCTGCGAAAAAACGAAGAATGGCTTCCTTGTCAAAGACGTTCGTGATGGTGCGGAGGCTTTCGTCAGGTGGGAGACATTTGAGAAAGATTTCTGTAGTGTCGGCATAGAGCCAGCCGAGTTGGAGCCAGAGGGTACGCCCGGCGCGGCGTTGAAGGGCATGTGAGGCCTCGAAGGCTGCGAAAAACGCATTCATGCCTGAGCGGCAGAGGAGGATGCTGCCGGGCGCGGCAGGCGCGAGCCAGGGGGAGAGGGCGTGGAGGACGGTGGCGGTGGCGTCGCCGGGCAGGTTTTTCTCCGGGAAAGCATGTCTGAGGTGTCCGTGGCGCACCAGCCAGTCTTCTGCCTCGCGCGAGGAAATGCCGATGCCTGTGTGTTGGATGATTTTGGCTGCGCGCTGGGCCAGTGAGGCATCGGCGGGATCGAGGTGGAGGAGGGCCCAGCCATCGGTTTCGAGGATGCCCGCAGCCGGGCCTGGCTGCAGGCCGAGGAGCTCAATGACGCGCCGGGCTGCAGAGGCAGAGGCGACGGGAAATTGGGCACGCGTGCCGATGGGTGTGCCTGCCGAGAGCTTGCGCGCTGCCTGAGTGAGGTAGGGATGGCGGATGAAGCGCGGATACCCCATGCGCACGACGTCCATCGTCTCCACGTGGCGTTCCTCGTAGCCAATGACGTCGGCGATTGTTGGCAGGCTGACGACTACGGCGTGAGGGCTGTCAGGAATGCGTGTTCCCAGTGGAAAATGTTGAAAGGAGGGCATCGGCGGTTTTCGCGAAAAAAGCGGGCAGTTGAAGGAAGAGTTGAGAGAGAAGCAACCCTTTGAAGGACGGGCAAAACGGAGTCATAAAAAGGACACTCCCACAGGCGGGCAGTGTCCTTGTGAAAAAATGCGTGTGGGCGTGCCTATTGTTGCTTGCCCGCGCTCCAAGAGATGAGCTCAACGCTGGCACCGCTGAGGGAGCGGTTGGCAGCTCTCCGGGCGCCTTGTTCAGCGAGGGAAAGGATCTCCGGAGCCTTGAGATCGATGAGCGGCTCTTTTCGTGCCTCGACGAGGATGTACGTCACCTCGGTGCCTTTGCGGAAGTACCGCGTGATGTGGCCTGTTTGCGTGAGTGAGAGTTCATGCCAGATGTCGGGTCCGATGAGGAGCAACTCTTCGGGGGCGGCAGCGGGCTTGAAGGCGGGGAAATGTTTCGTGGTCAAGCCGAGTTCCTTGGTGATGTCGGTAAATTTTTTGCCGGAGGCGAGGGCGGTGCGCAGCTGGCGTTCCAAAGTGGTGGCGCGCTCACTGAGCAGGCGCTCGCGCTCTTGGGCGCGCCAGGCAGCGACGACCTTTTCGCGAACCTCGTCCAAGCTGGGGATGCGGGCAGGTTGCACTTCCTGAAGGAAGAACACGACGGCGCCTTCACCTTTGGCCAACACGTAAACATCGGAGCGCCACGTCTCTTTGTTGAGCTTGAGGGCGTGCTGCAGGTAGGCCGAGGGCAAAGGGAGGTTTTCTGGGATGTTGTTCTCGTTAAAGGCCGGAAGGGTACCCGAGGTGGCGCCTTCGTCCTTTAGGAATTTGGCGACGCGCTCTTCGGAGGCGCGCACTTCGTCGAAGGGGAATTGCTCGTTGAGGAGGCTGGAAATGCGCCCGGCGAGGCGTTCGTTGATTTGCAGATCGCGCCAGCTTTGGGCGAACTCTGCGCGGCGTGTTTTGATCTGCTCGTCCAACTTGCTGAGATCGAGGCCTGGTATTGTTTGGGCGTTGTCGTAGAGGTGTTTGCGCAGCTCGCCATCTGTCGGCTCCACCGGGGTGCTCTCGGCGTCCTTGGGTGTGGGCTTGAAGATGGCGTAGCTGGCTCTGACGAAGTGGGGGATGCGGAAATCTTCTTTTTGGTTTTCAAAATAGATTTTCAGAGCCTCTTCCGGCACCTCAATTGCTGGGTTGAATTGTGCGCCGTCGAAGCTTGCTGTCTCAAGAGTCCACTCTGTGTTTTGGCCGCGCCACAGGAGGGCGGCTTCGTAGGGGACTGCAAAGCCCGGCCCGGTGAGAAGCTCGTTGACACGAGAGATACGCCACGACTCAGCAAGTGCGTTTTCGAGGCGTCGCGTTGCCTCCTCGCGCGAGCCGCTGGCATTTTCCTGTAGAAGATCCAGCAGCGCGGGGACGCGCTCGCGGGTGGAGACAATGCGGAAATTGCCACCGCTCGTGTCGAGAGATTGTTTGCTATCCAGATAGGTTTTCAGCTGCTCTGCTGTGGGCGCGGGGATTTGCACGACATTGGCGAGGTGGACGTTGAAAACGAGCATACGCAGGGCATCTGCGCTAATACGGCCCTCTCTCCCCACGCCCTCAAGCAACGCAAGATCTCTGTAGGGGGCACAGTCGCGCGAGCTGGAAAAGTCCACACCGAGATAGGTGCTGTTGCCAGCCCCCTTGCCAGCACGGCTCCATGTGCCAAAAAACACGAAGGAGACGATGGTAATGCCCAGAAGGGTGCCGAGCAGAACTTTGTGGTGCTTGCCGAGGTTTGTCTGAATCCAGATAATCATGATGGTGGTGAAAGTGTGTCCCTAGGAAAGGAGGGGAACGACCCTTGGGATAAGGGTTTGGACTGTCAACGATTGAAAGCGAAGGCACGAGGGTGCCCAAGAGCGCACACAGATTTTCGGCAAAAAGTGATTTTTTTATTGATCACTTCTTTAGTGAAAATATCCATCCTAAGATAAGTTTTATGCTGATGCAAAGACACATACCTGAGGTCCCTGCGAGGGCGGTGTTACAACCCGGGCCCTTGCCCGCTGCCGATTCCAGTTGGCTGGAAGGCGCCGCCATGAACCCCTCTCGTGCTCTCGTTCAGATAGAGTCTGTACGGAAGGCATTTGCTGCGGAAGGGGCGAGCAGCCCCGGCGAAGTGATCGCGCTGGGCGGTGTCTCGCTCGACGTTTATGAGGGCGAAATCATTTCCCTTGTTGGCCCGAGCGGTTGCGGCAAATCGACCCTGTTGCGCGTCGTTTCCGGCCTCGAATGCCCCGATGCCGGGAGAGTGCTCATCGACGGCGAGCCGCTGAAAGGACCCGGCACACAGGTAGGCTTTGTTTTTCAAGACCCAAATCTTTTCCCATGGCTCACGATTCGCGAGAACATCGCGTTTGGACTCTCGCTCGCTGGCAGGCAAAAGGCGAAGGCCGAGGAGATAGATGATTTTATTCGCCGTATCGGCTTGGCTGGTTTTGCAGATGCCTTGCCGCATCACTTATCCGGCGGCATGGCACAACGCGCCGCCCTCGCCCGGGCCTTGATCAATCACCCAAGAGTTTTGTTGCTCGACGAACCTCTGAGCGCGCTCGATGCGTTCACACGCATGGCCATGCAGGACGAACTACGCGCGATCGTCCGACAGCGCGGCACAACGACACTTCTTGTCACACACGACATAGACGAAGCACTTTACCTTAGTGACCGTGTCGTGATTTTTTCCCCACGCCCTGGGCGCATTGCCGAGCAGATTCACATCAGTGTGGATTTCCCGCGCGCACGCAACGCCCCACGTTTTGTCGAACAACGTTTGCGCATCCTCGAAGCTCTGCACTTCGCCCCAGTCGAATCCAGCCCCAATGATCCAGGCTGCTACATATAAAAGAGAAGAGGCTTACCAGTTTGAATGATCGCATTTTTGGGACTGACAGCATAAAAACGAAAACAAGGCCAAGAAGTTGCTCAAAAAGTTTTTCTGTTGTCATGAAAATTCTATTCATAAATTCTCCCCAGCTCTATTCAACTTTCGCAGCGTTTTCACTCAAAACAGCGAGGAACCACGACGACTTTATCCAAGCCCAACAATGGCTCCGCACCCACCACGGCAGCCAAACCATTGCCAGCCCTCCCATTTTTCGAAAATTAACCCCATAAACGCGCAAAACAGCAGAACCCCCATCGAGCGCATCTGAAAATCAACTCCCTCCCCTACGCGCCCCCCATGGACACTTCTGCAAGTTCCAGCCGACTGGCTCCGGGGTCAGGACGCGCGCGCTCGTTGCAAGAAAGTAACACAACGGCAGCTGTGCCGACACAAAGACTTGATAACATGTCCTGAATAAAGCACTTTGTGTATGAAAAAAACCGGAAAAACCCTGAATTTCCTGAGAGATCCCAAGCTAAGCTGGATGGATTTCAACCACCGCGTCCTCCAAGAAGCCGCGGATTCCAGCGTGC
>JAITHA010000095.1 GCA_031280235.1 Puniceicoccales bacterium
TCGCCTTCATCTCCCTCCTCCTCAGAAGATCTTAAACAGGTTCTTAGAAACGGATGCGGTAAGAGGCGTTTATGTGGTGGATAGTTTGGTCGCCGAAGGAGTATTCGAGCGTATATCCAAATTGGACAGACTGGTATTCGCCGATTGTCAGTTCGACGGAGGGGCCGATGAGAAGACTTTGCTCTGCGGTTGCGGCAGCAACTGCTTTGAACTTTTCTCTGGAGGTGTCGTTGGCAAAGCGGGCTTTGAGATCTACCTTTGCGTCGAGCAATTCGTGTGCATAGGCGGCCTCAAGCCCAAGACGCCAAGCAATGCCAGCGTTGGTTGGGATTACCCAGTTGAGGCTTGTACCGATCTTGGCTCTAAGGGAATTTTGGGTGAAGCTGTCGACAGCGAGAGCGGAGGTGGACTGTTCTGACGACGTTTCGGTAAAAGAGTCCACGCTGGCAGAAACGAACTCGAGGCCTGCATAGGGGGTGAAATGAACGAATTTGGCCATTTCTCCGGGAAGCGGAATAATACCTGTGACGTAGGCGCTTGCGCCGAGGTCGTAGCCTTTGGGCTTGGCTGTGGCGCGGCCAAAGATGGTGTCGTGCTTCACATTATAAGAGCTGTAGCCTGCGAAGAGTTGGGCGTCGAGAGAGACCCATTGGCTCGCGGTGAATGTGCCGTAGAGTGTGAGGCGTGCGGTGTCGGCATTAGTTTTGCCGGTGTTCCCGTGCATTGTGGCGGTAGCTGTGTTGTAGCTGGCGCTGAAGCCGAGGAGATGTTCGCCAAGGCTGGTATCCACGCCGACGAGGCCGCCATAGCTGTTGATGTCGAACACAGGAGCAGAGACGCTCGTGTTGTTTTTGGCGAATATCCCTACGCCAGAAATATAGGGGGAGAAGTCAATCTGTGCTCCGTTAATCGCACGTTCGTAGCGCATACTTTCGAGGTGCGAGCGTACACTACCCGCTGCGTGCTGCGCGCCAGTAACGCTCATGGCGGAAAGGCTTGCAAGCCCGAGCGGGGAGGCATCTGTAAGGTTTTTGCCGATGGGTCTGTCGGCCTTAAGCAGGGAATCGAGGGTAGCAAACGCCTCTTCCCTTCCTATACCCATGAGAATGCCGTCGAGGTAACCCATGTACCCGCCGAGCCCATTGTGGAGACCTTCCTTGATCCCCTGCACGTCGTGTATGCTTGATGCAAAGAGGAGGGTGAGGCCTTTGCCGTTGTTGTACGTGATGGCTTCGCCGCGAAGTGCGGCGTTCACAGAGAAATTACCCACGACACTTGCGCCGAGTGGGTTATCGGCAGCGTTTTCGTCCACGAGGAAATAAATCTCGGTGCCCTTCTTGGGGAGGTCATTCCCCAATCGGCTGAAGTCGAAATCAAATGTCGCACCGGACTTGAATTCTGCAGACCCTTCATAGTGCAAGGTATCGTACACGAGCGTTCCCGAGGCATCACGGTCGAGGGTGATGGCAATTTTGCCGCTGCTGACGATGTTTTCCCTGACATTTATCCGGCCTTGGGAAATGCCTGCGCGAACTTCTCCGCCAATGTTGATGTTGAGAGTTCCGTCGATGGTGCCCTGCCCTGTGAGAATGCCGCCTTGCTGGACGTTGAGCACACCAACATTGACGCGCACAGAGGGGTCGTTGCCGAGGTTGAGATTGACGCGAGAGAGAACGTCTAAAGCCCGGAGTTTTTCACCATTTTCGATGGGGCTGTAGCGGTAGAGCGCGAAGGCTCCTTGGGCGACGGCATCTTCGGCGCCGAGCGCGATGGTGCCTGTGCCGCGAACGCGTCCTTCCAGAGAGAACGACGTGGTATCATTGCGCAGCTCAAGAACACCTTCTCCGTTAGCGGCGAGGTACGCAGTCTGCTCGATATCATAGGCTGGGTTGAGGAAGGCGCGCGGTAAGTTGGCGATGGGAATGATGAGACGCCCGTCCTCAACGATTGTGCCGCCTGTGTGATTCCCTGTGCTGTTGAAAAAAGTCGTTCCCTTGCCGAGTTTCACGAAATTACCAGCGCCTTCAATGGTGACGGCGGTGCCGGTCTTGGTTTCCAAGCCATCGCGGTTGAAAGCGAATGTCGTGCCTGGTGCGAGGTGGACGGTTGTCCCGAGCTCCGAGGAACCGAGGGAGCCCGTGCGCCCGCCGTTGCCAAGCTGTAAGGTGGTGTGGTGGTTCACGTAAACATCTCCGGCGATGTCGTTGTTTGCCATGAAGATGATGGTGCCGGTACCATCTGTACCGCCATTTATTTGGATTTCGCCACGTGAGGATATTCGCCCTGCGACCTCGGTACTTCCCGAACGGTTAAAGCGGAGTGTCGCTATCGAGGCGACGTTGACCGGGGCGCTGCTTTCAAGGGTACCGTTATTGCCTCCGTCGCCGATCTGAAGGATACCGCTCTTGACGTTGAGGGCACCGAGAAAAGTGTTTCTTCCCGTGAGGATGGCCGTGCCCGTGCCTTCCTTGTCGACGATGCCACCACTGCCCGTCACGGCTGCGCCAAGTGTCAGGGTAGATTCGGGGCCCGGGTTGAGGATGAGCCTGCTGTTCGAGAGAATTACCTCTGAGGACTGGAATAACTGTGGGCGTGTACCTGTGCCATCGCCGAGGGAGATGGCACCAGAGGAGACACGTGTGACGCCTGTGGCGGTGCTGTCTCCTGTATAATAGAGGGTGCCGAGGCCTAGCTTCAGCAGGTCGCCGAAACCGGACAGATTATTCCCCACGGAGTAGTCGCCGACGCGGTTGAAAATCAAGGTGGCATTGTTGACGACACTCGCATGGCCGAGGTCCCCGGTTGCGCTTCCGCCCGTAGCCTTTGTGCCAACCCATACCTCGCCCGCAGCGATGAGGATGGTGCCGCCCAAGGTCGGGTTGTTTCGAGGAAAGGTGAGGATGTTTTCGCCCTGTTTCTCAATGCTCCCTGCGCTGGTGATTGCGCGGTCGAGCATGATCTCTGTGACGCGTCCGCCGTCAAAACGGAGAGTGCCAGCGCTCTCAATGAGGATGTTGCCTGTGCCGATACTGCCGACAGATTCTCCATTGCCGACTTGCAAGGTACCTTTCTTGACAACCGTTGCTCCGGTGTAGGTATGCTGTACCCCGGAGAGCACGAGTGTGCTTGTGCCTTCCTTGGTGAGGGAAACGCTACCGAATTCTCCATCCTGGATACTGCCTGAGAAGAGGATCGCCTCGAGTGTTTCCCTCGCGCCGATGCGGAAATTTTTCTGGCCGCTTGTCGTGCTTTTCACGATACCATTTCCGGAGAGACTGCCGATGACAACTTCGCCAGCGCCGGAGAAAGAGGCGGTAAGGATGGAATCGCTGGAAAGGGTCAAGGCTGCATTGCTCAGCTGGGTACTTTCTCCGATGGCAACAATGCCTCTTTGGAGGGTTAGCCCACCGGAAAGCTGGGTGCCATTGCCTGTGAGGGTGAGGACGCCCAAACCTTTTTTGGTAAGAGTGCCCGCACCTTTCAGAATCCCAGAAAGGACGAGGTCTCCTCCACCAGTATCCACGGACGTGCTGCCCTGCACGTCCACAGCGTTTGCGAGCGTGCGCGCCCCGCTTGAAGCGAATGTGCCGCCCTGCAAGAAAAGCGTGCCTGTACCGAGAGCCTGATCATTGCCTATGATGAGCGTGCCGCCGCCGAGAATGGTGCCGCCTGTGTACGCGTTGCTGTTGTTGATGGTAAGGGCGCCAGAGCCAATCTTCTCAAGATAACCCGTGCCTCTGATTGAGCCACCGCTGGCATCCAGCGTATAGTCATGGCCCTCACTGTTGTCAAAGGTCGCAGCCCCAAACTCGATCCCCTGCGCTGAGACGCGAACAATGCGGGACGCGGACTCATTCACCCGGTCGGTGAAGTAGGCGTGGGCACCCGGGGTGAAGGAAACATAGCCTGCGACACCGTCTTGCTTGAAATTGCGGCCTTCCCTTTCCGGGTCTCCCCAGACAGTATTTGGCACACCTTCCCAGTAAATGGCAGGCGACTGTGATGTGGCCGTAACTCGCATGTAGATGGTCTTGCCGTAGGGATCATCCTCGAAAGTAACCCTGTAGCGCGGGTCTTCCAGTCCGTACGTCAACTGGGACACGCTGTCTATATCTGCCAACATCCACCCGTAATTGATGATAGGGTAGATGCCTGCGGAGGCATCGCCGGGAGTGGTCGTGGCAAGGCGGTAGCCAGCATATTCTGAGGGCTCAATGTAGGGGAAGATCTTAACCTCGCCCGCGAGCTCGAAGAAACCAACCCTCAGTAAATCTGTCTCAGCGCCGGGTGCAGCGCTAGTGATCGTCGGGGCAAAGGTATAGACGATGGATGAGACGGTGCCCTCCTCACTGTAAAAATTACCGTTCACCAAGAGAACGCCTGCCCTGTCGTTGACAACGGTTTGACGGGCGACAATTTCACCATCGTCGTTGGTCTCGGTCTTTTCACTGCGGGTGCCGCCGATGTGGATGGTACCACCGTTGAGGCGATAGTCGCCAAGCAAGTTTTGGTAAGCACCATCGCCGCCAGCGACGAGCGTCTGGTTGCTGTTGACGTAAAGACCTGAACTCCGCTGGGTGACGAAAGAACTGGAGTCGAGAGTGGCCTGATTGTCTGGCGAGACGAAAATGTAGGAGCTGGCAAAGGATCTTGCCTCCCCGGATATTTTGAGTGTTCCGGCGAGCACCTCGGTGTCTCCTGTATAGGCGAGCGGCCCAGCAAGGGTGAGGGTGGCTGGGCCATTCTTGACGAAGCGAAAGGTGTTGGGGGCGGTGTTGCCTGCGCCGCTCGTGCCAAGCGTCCCAGTGTAGGTGCTGGCGCCGGAAATGCTGTTAACAGTCAACACGGGCAATGAGGTACCGGGGGCAATGTTTGCGCCATTGATAACACGGTTGTTTACAGTCGTACTTGCGGCTTCGAGAGTCACCACAGTGGCGTTGTACCCGTTGAGGCGCAGAGTCCCTGCCGTGCTTGCCGTACCGAGCGTGAGGGGGGTGCGCACGGGCAAAGCACCTTGTGCACCGAGTATCAAAGCCCCAGCCTCAATGTGCGTCCATCCGGTGTAGTTATTCGTCCCGGCGAGAGTCCATGAGCCTGTGTCCGCTTTGCGGAAATTAACTACGGCAAAAGTACCATCTTTTATGGATGGGACAAAACGGTTGCTACTGTCGGTTAAATTGGAACTGTTGGTGCCGCCCAAAGTGAGCGTCACAGGAGTGTTTCCCACCAATGAATCCACCACGATGTTACCCGTATTCCGGAACTGTAAACCAGCAGATGTGCCTGAACTTTCGATGGTTGCTCCGCCAACGCCAATGGTGAACAGGCGATCTGTGTAGGACAATCCATCCGAAGTGTCCCGCAAAATGCCGCCAGCAATGACAAGATTTTTCGCAACATTGGGTGCCAAGCCAAGCACGCCGCTCACCACTTGGGAGGATCCGACATTGGCTGCGACAGTGAGCGGTGCGCGTAGCTCCAAGACGCCACCCTCAATGCGGGTGATGCCGAGGTAATCGCTGCTGCGCCCCGAAAGAATGAAGACGCCGCCGCCACGTTTCACCAGATCAATATTGCCGGAGTTTTCGACCTTCTGCTCGACAGTCGCCCCGTCTATCTGGACAGATTCCACCATATGCCCAATCTTCCCAGCAAACTCAGCGTACCCGGCGGAACCGCTTGTGATATCAAAAATAAGCGTACCCCTGTCTGCATCGTTTGTCGCTCGGTTATGCGAGATCTGGCCCGCTCCGCGAAGGTTTTCAAAGACCTGCACCGTGTTGTCCACCAGCACCAACCTGCCCGTGAGGTTGATGGCGCTGCTCTTTTTGATGACGTTCGTCGTGCCCGACCCTACGGCCGTCAAGATGATTTCTCCCGTACTACCGACCTGCACTCCATCCCGCGCGTCAATCGTCAAATCGCCACCTGTGACGGCGAGCCGTGCCTGCAGATTCAGGCTGCCGCTGGGGAGCAAGATGCTGGCGATTGTGGTGCTGTTCGGTGGCACGAGGGTGTAGCCCCTTTCGACAAGAGTGGACGACTCGGTGGTGAGACGTGCCAAGGTCAGGCTGCCGTTCCCTCTCACATGCGTCAGGTTGATGCCGGCCAGTGTACTTACTGTCGCTGAATTAGTGAGAATAAGCTCTGAGACAGTGCTAACGTCAGTGGGGTGAGTGTTACTCAGGGCTCCAAGGAGGCCGTTAACTTGGTCTCTGTCATACAGTGCCTGAGAAGTATCAGGCGTGATGTTGGACGTGTTTGAGCCTACACCTGCGATATGAATAGGCACATCTACGGGGTTGCTCGAGCTGTCTATTTTCACCGCGTTCCGCCCGGCCAAGTCGAGCGTGCCGCCATCAGCCAAGTTGCCGTTGACGACGACGTTAGTCGCCTGGCCGAGGGCGTACTCCGAGCCCATGCGCAAAATCCCACCCAAGACCGTCACACCACCCGAGTAGTTGGATGTGGGTTTGAGCGCCAATGTGGCGATGCCCTGCCCTGTTTTCACGAGGGAGAGAACGGAGTTGTTCGCGCCAGTGGTCTCTTCCAAAGAGCCTTCAAAAATAAACCGATCCACGACGCGTGTACCTCCCGAGAGGTTGTTCCTGCCCGTCTCACCGATGGTCAGCATGCTCGTCGAACCCAGCCGGGAATTGATAATCTTGCCGGCAGAAGTACGGGTGATAGACGAACTCAGAGAAAAGCTCAAAAACTTGTTGATGCGCAGGCTTTCCCCATTGGCTTCCAGCGTGCCACTCGCGCCCAGATAAACGCCCTCGGCTGAAGACTCATACGGAATGGCAGCGCCCGTGCCGACAATGACCTCGCCCTCTTGAATATAAAGTCCGCCCAAGAAGGTATTTGCCTTGTTCAAGGCCAAGGTTCCGGCACCGACTTTTATCAGGCGCGCGCTGCGGGAACCGTCAATCGCGCTGTTGATAGTGAACGAGTGCGTGGCAGGGTTGGGATCGTCAGAGGCCCAAATGATGTTGTCCTCATTTTCGAGGTAAATCCCGCGCGTCGCCTCAATCACCACAGGCGCTGCCGCCCAAGCCCCAGCAACATACTGGGCGTTATAGAGAATCGCACTGCCGAGGATGATGCTCCTTGGCGTGACGACTTCTGGCACCTTGCCAAGCGCGCCTTGGCTAAAAGCAAGCACGCCACCACCCCTGATTTCCAAGCCGCCCGAGAAATCATTTCCGCTGTTTTGTAAGACCCACGTCCCCGTGTCGGTCTTGATGACTTTGAGCGGTGACACGCCGTTGTCGAGCAGGCGCAAGTCGAGCGTCCCACCTTGGAGGATCTGACGCCCCCCCGTCGCTGGATTCAGGTAAAAATCGTCGAGCCCATTAGTGTTGAGACTGCCAGCATCCCCCGCGAGTATGAGCGTGCGCCCACCGGAACCGGAGAAAGCGACAGGGATGGTACCGGAAAAACGCACCAAGGCGTCATTGTACGAGGCAACAATCTCTATCCTGCCGTTGCCCGGGCCCAAGGTAAAACTCCGGTTCGTCTGCACTCCAATGACCGAGTGTGTGCCTGCCGTACCTCCAGTATGCTCAATGCGTAAAATCCCTCCATCAAGGATGAGACTTCCCGCATTATTTGCCGGATCGCCCGCCCCCAGCGCACTCGGAGCTCCAATGTTGGCAAGTACCGCGTCCGAGGCTTTCAATTCCAAGACCCCTTGCTTTATCTCCACCGGGCCTGTAAACGTGTGCCCGGTAAAAGCCCCATCACCACTGATTGCCAAGACACCAGACCCCGTTTTCACGAGCCCGGTTTTCTCCGCACCGTTCGTGGAGTCACTTATCACTCCCCCGATGAAAGAATAATTCTGGGTGGCATCCACGACGACCTTGCTTGGTCTCACGGTCCCTTGGATTGAGACATTCTCGCGACCGTTATCACCAAAAAACACAAAGTCTTCCTCGAAAAAAATCTCGGCAGCAGGCGTATTTCCAAGCGTCATCCAATCCGCAGAATTGATCGGCGGGGGCCCTGCCCCTTCGCTCCAAATGGCATTCTGACTTCCCTGCCATGACAAGCGAAGCGGAACACCTCCACCCGCCACGTTATACACCACCGTGTTGCTCGTGGTATCAATCGAGATGCTGTACGTTATCTGGTTGTCACCACGCGGGGCATTTCCGCGATCCACAAGCGAGGTGGAAAAGTACGAAGCAGCGGACGAGGAAAGAGAAGTCCCTCCTCTGATTTTTATCAACTCATAGGCGCCCGCCAGCAGACCCTCGGGAAACTTTGGCTCAAGGCGGATTGCGCCCGGCAAGCCAGCCAAAACGAGCTCCTCGGTGCTTATGGTGTCGTTCCCTGTTGGCAAAACGGTGAAGGAGATTTGCCCGGACGAGAGCGTGAGAGCATCGGAAATAGTCAAGCTGCCCAGAGTCGCATCCGAGCTGATGCCGAGCGTGTGGCCTCCCGACAGCGTTATGGAGCCGATGATATCTACGCCCTGAGCCACGTTGGCCAAGCGCCCCGCAACAGACGTCTGCATAGAACTCAAAACAAGCGTACCCCCGGACAGATCCAGAACGCCGCCACCGGAGAGATTCAGGGCGCTCGTCGTCGGGACACCGTTGGCAAAGATTAACTTGCCGCCTGTAATCGTCGTCACACCCATGTACCCAGCGGCACCATTGATTGTGAGCTCTCCGGCACCATGCTTCTCGAGATTCCCCACCCCGGAGATATTCCTGTCAAAAATCGTATCGTCGCTGCGATTGAAAGCCAGAGTCGCATCGACTGCGGAGAGCTGCACCTCCCCGGTATTGGACGCCGCGCCAAGACTGCCGCTCGCACCACCGATGCCGACTTGCAGAGTGCCGTTTTGCACCGTGGTTTCGCCCTGATAAGTGGTATCTTCTGCGAGAACAAAAAGGCTTCCCGGGGTGCCATTCACGACGAGGTCTATCTTCCCTGTTATGTCGCCGGCGTAAATGTTGGCGCCGCTCCCCACCGACTGCAAGGTCAAGGTGCTCGTGCTTGCACTGGCATTGGAGATGACAGCGCCCGCCACACCCGCCAAACTACCGATTACCTCGGAGTGCCCATTCAATTCGAGAGTGCCGCCATTGAGGCGCACCGAGGCCGTGTCGGCAATCTGGTCTTCCCCGGAGCCGTTCAAACTCACCTGCCCCAAATCGATGGTCAGCCCTGCTGCGCCCACAGCGTTCACGTCGGTTTTTTCCAGCGAAACCTCGCCGCCCCGCACATGGAGGCCGACGGTGTTGGCCGCCGTCCCCGTTATCACCAGCGCTCCGTTAGCACCTTTGGATAGAACACTGTCTGCCAACCCTGTGAGAGTTCCTCCAAGGGTCAACGTACCGTTGCTTCTGATACCTAAGGCGACGCTGCCGCTTGCAGGAATGTCGAAGTCGTTGAGCAAGGTGCCCACCGCAGAGCTGTCGTAGAAAAACTCTGTCCCGGGAACAAGGCGAAGCTTGGCGTTTCCGCTGAGATGGCTCTGGTCTGCGATGCGAACGCTGCCACCGAGGACATTGATCAGGCCAGCAAACGTACTGCCATGGGCGGAGAAAGTGAGCTCTCCCGCACCAAGCTTCTCAACCGCGCCTGTACCGGAAATTTGCCCTAACAACGAAATTTTATTGCTACGGTTGACGCGCAAAATGGTGCCAGCGTCGATTACGATATCCGTCTGCCCCAAGGCCCCGCTCGTTCCCCCAGTGCCAAGCTGCAATACGCCGGATGCGCCATAGCTCGTAGCACCAGTTGACTCGCCATTGCTGATAATCGTCTGGCCCGTGTAGCTGTTGCTTCCGGTGAGAATGAGCGTGCCCTGGCCTCGCTTGAGCAGGCCAACAATAGCACTCGCGCTGCCATCCAAGATCTCCCCACCAAAGCTCGCATTTTTGCCCGTTTCCCCGATGGCAATCACAGCGAGTACACTCGTCGAATTGGTGATCCTTCCCGCATCCCCAAACAGCGAACCGATGCTCTCAGATTTTCCAGCCAAATCAAACAACCCGCCATTCATCTGCACCACCGCCGCACGAGAAATCTGGTCCCCTAACGACACACTGGGGAAACGCGTACTGAAGACAGAATCGTCGGCAACAGAATTGCCTGCCAAAGTCACTGTCCCAGCATTGATGGTCAGGCCGCCCTCTTGGATGGCATTACAGTACGTGGTTCCACTCTTTGCGAGGATGACACTCCCGTCATCCACGATGAGCCCAGCACGCAGGTTCGTCGCCGTCCCACTCAGGACGAGAGCCCCGCTGCCAGTCTTTCGTAAAGCAGTATTCGAGTTCGAGTTGAGCTGATTGATGACAAGTTGCTTCCCGGAGCCCAGCTCCAACACCGGGTCGGTGTATGCCCTCTCCACGCGCAATGCCCGACCCAAAGTCTCCTGCGTAGTCCCCGCCCCTAAGTAACGGAGCGCCGCATCGGTGAGCAGGATTTCCCCTCCTGCGTTACCAATCGCCCCAAGGCTGCTGATTTCGAGGATACCCGCCGTAATCGCGATTCGCCCGCCAATGGTAGCTGTGCCGTTGATGGAGACCTGCCCCGTCCCTTCCTTGACGAAAGCATAGGTTTCGACTGATGAACCAAGCGTCAGCGACCCAGCCCCTATCGTGAGGGAGCTAGTGCTGGGAATGACGAAATTCCACGAACCGTCCCCCTTAACCCACCAGTCCGTCGGTTCGACTACCCCGCCCGTGGTGACCGTATGGCCCACGCCTCCCCCAAAAACAGCCGAATTGGAGTTACTCCACGTCGCTGGAATAGAGCCATCAAGCCAGTTGGTCGCTATTTCATTGAGACCCCAGACGCCATTCCCGGTATTCCAGTCGTAGACGGCCGCAGACAACGAGGCTGCCGAGGCGAGAAGGGCGAGGGAAACAAGAGTTTTCTTTTTCATGTTCTTTTGGAAAAGGAGAGTTGAGGTAAGAAAGGCCATGACACGCCAATACGCCTTTTTTGGCAAGGAAAGAGTACGGAGAAAAGTGAACGGAGAGCCATTTTCTCAGTGCTTTTACAGCTTTGAGAGGTTGAGAGAAAGCCCCGCAAAACACCCGCGCCAAGGGCAGCGCACATGCGTAGCATCATGCCGCTCACTGCACCCCCAACACACATTTCCCCAACAAGACCGTGGGCGTCGCGCTCTCTATCTGCACTGACAGCATGCGCCCAACCATGCCCGTATCTCCGGGGAAGAGAATTTTTCGATTCCCTCGGTTGTGTCCCATAAAAACCCCCTCCCCTTTGCGCGCAGGGCCCTCGACCAACACCTCCTGCGTCGTGCCGACAAGGGAGCGATTCCGAGCAATCGACAGGGCTTCAAGGCGCCCGAGCAAAACTTGGTTGCGCGCCTCCTTCACGGCCAACGGCACAGCATTGGCCATCTGCTCGGCCTCCGTCCCCAAACGCGCGGAGTATCTAAAAATGAAAGCCATATCAAAAGCCACCGCGTCGAAGAGCGAAAGTGTCTCTGCAAAATCGGCATCCGTCTCTCCCGGAAAACCCACGATGACATCCGTCGAGAAATACATCCCGGGAGATGCGATCCGTAAAGCCTCAACCGTCTGCAAAAAATGAGCCCGTGTGTAGGGACGACGCATCGCGCGGAGGATGCGATCTGAGCCGCTTTGCATCGGCAAGTGGATGTATTCACAGAGCTTTGGCAAATCGCGATAACAGTCCACCAAGTCCTGCCGAAACCCCGTCGGATGCGGGCTGATGAAACGAATTCGCTCGATGCCCTCCACCGCGTGTACCCTTTCCAACAACTGCACAAAGGGGCTTTTGCCACCACAACGCGCGAACTCCCGAATGCCGTAATGATTCACAATCTGCCCGAGCAACGTGACCTCGCGCGTCCCATTGGCAGCAAGCCCCTGGACTTCCTCGACGATGTCCTCCATCGGGCGGGCGCGCTCAGGTCCACGCGTCTTTGGCACGATGCAGTAGGTGCAACGCATATTGCACCCCTGCATGATGGAGACAAAGGCGCTAACCTGGCGCCCGGGCGCATGGCCGCGAATAGTATTTTGCGAGCCAAGCTCGGCGTCCGTGTCGATGATCGTCGCAGGCCTCGGCCCAAGGCCACGCAAGCTAGCCATGAGGTTGTCCAAGTGGTCTGGTACCTGATGAAACTTCTGCGTACCAACGATGAGATCGAGGTCTGGAAGACTATCCACGAGAGCGCGCCCACGGTTCTGGGCCATGCACCCCATGATGCCAAGGGCACGCATCCCATCCCCAAGACGTTTCTCCTTCAAAAGACGCCCTGCCTTACCCAGAGCTTTTTGCTCCGCCTGATCACGCACGCTGCAAGTGTTCAGCAAGATGACATCCGCCTCCGCTTCGACATCCACGATAGAATACCCGCGGGCGCGCAACATGGCCGCGACGGCCTCCGAGTCGCGCTCGTTCATCTGGCAACCGTATGTCTTGATGAAAACCCGATTCATTTATGCAAAGGCATGGCGCGTCACACCCAAACCTTCAATGCTCAACAACGAGAATCCACCTGCCGCGGGCACTCTCTGGCATGTACAAAAAAGGGGGGATGGACCAACGCCCACCCCCACTTTGCAGTGCCAATACGCAGCTTAGCGCTTTGAGAACTGGAAGCGTTTCCGGGCGCCGGGGCGTCCGCTCTTCTTGCGCTCTTTCATGCGCCCATCACGCGTGAGCAAGCCTGCCTTTTTCAAGATGCCGCGGTTCTCCGGGTTTAATTTTTCGAGGGCACGCGCGAGACCGTGCGAAATCGCACCAGCCTGACTGTTCGGGCCGCCACCAATGACGGTGACGACGATGTCCAGCTGCCCTTCCAAGCCAAGGGTCAGTAAAGGGCGGACAGCGGTCTTGGCAAGTGCCTCGGTATAGCAGTAACTTTCGAGGCTCCGATTGTTGACGGCAATCTGGCCCGTGCCGTGCTTAACACGGACGCGCGCCGAAGAGGTTTTCCGGCGGCCAACAGCAACAAAGGTATTCGTATCTACTTCGCTCATGATAGGTTCTGGTAGTTTGTCTCAAAAAAAATGAAGTGGGAATCAGGCCTTGTATTCGACCGGATTTTGCGGACCATGCGGGTGTTCTGCGCCAGCATAAACCTTCAGTTTGGAAAGCATGTCGCTGGAAAGCTTGTTCTTGGGAAGCATACCCTTAACGGCGTGCTCAATGATGAAGGCTGGTTTGCGGGCCCGCATGAACTCGACATTGCGGCGATAAGCCGTGCCGACCCATCCCGTGTAAAACATGTACGTCTTGTCCGTTTCCTTGCTGCCAGTGAGGCGAACCTTGTCGGCATTGATGACGACGACATAGTCGCCGGTATCGACGTGGGGCGTGTACGTGGGCTTATGACGCCCGCGCAGAATGACTGCGATTTTAACGGCGAGACGTCCGAGTATTTGGTCTGTGGCATCAACGACATACCATGTCTTTGCGGTATCAGTCGCGGTCTTGGCTAACGTGGTCTTCATTTGAAAAGGGGCCGCAAGGTGGGAATTCGGCAACTCGTGTCAAATATGAATTAGGGAAAGCAATGCGCCCACCCCAGAGCCTCCCCAGAGGCGGAAACACCCATAGACATGTTGACCCATGTGGAGGCGGTGGGAGCGCGGACACAAACCAGACCATGAAACTTCATTCCCTGAGAGTGTGGGGCAAGCGAACCCTCAAGTAGCTCCAAAACCACCTGAAGCTGCAGGACGGACGACCCCAAGCGGTCAGTCGCCCGCCTGCTTCAGGTGCGAAAAAGCGGGAGTTGGACGCCCCGCGTTGCGACCAAGCCTGCTCTCGAAGAACTCATCATTGCTGCGCGAAAAAGACCCCTTGTTTCGGTGCGCGCCGACTCGTCGAAGCCTTTGATCTGCCCGTCGGCAAAGGCGCCGCGCACCGCATATTGCGCGACGCCGACTTGGTGCGCAAACGCCCCCACAAACACAAACGCAAGGCCGACCTGCGGGTCATCAAAGCCGCGCACCCCCAGCGCCTTCCCCGCTTCCAATACACCATCCGCTACGAATCGCCCGGAGCGATGTTCGTCTCCTATACGGGCGAGCTGTCCCCAAACCTACGCCACCCTCGCCATTACCCGCATGATCGAACATCTGAAAATCCACGGTGTGGATCTCAAACACGTGGAAGTGCGCACCGATCTGGGCTCCAGTTTGACGGCGACACCGTTCATTACCGCCCCGAAGCCTTTCACGGCACCATTGCGGCCATAAGCGCGCGTCACCACTTCAATCTGCCCGTGCGCCCCAACTACGACGCCGGCGTCAAAAGTGTTCACGCCACCATCGAAAACGAGTTCTTCGATTTGGAAAACTTTTCGGGCCGAGCGCACTTCATGGCAGCGGCGGGCATCTACCAGCACTTTTACAACTTCGCCCGGAAAAACTGCTCGCGCGCCGACAAAACCCCGGTCGAGTTGCTCCGCGAAAAGGCACCCGATCTGCACCCTCACATCCTCTCTTTACACCCATGCCTTCTCGATGCCACATGGGGTAATTCCTGTCTGTACCTCCCGATTTAGACATGGGCGCAGTTTTGCGATTTCCGTTTGTCGGCTTTTTCTTTTGGCTTGGGTGGAATGACTTCGGGCTACCTTGATCGTTTTGCGGGTGTGGGGCGTCTTTTCGGGCGCCTAGGCTTGGCGCGCATCGCTGCGGCGCATGTCGTCGTTGTCGGCCTCGGTGGCGTGGGTTCGTGGGTGGTGGAGGCGCTTGCACGTTCGGGCGTAGGCGCGCTGACGCTTGTTGATATGGATGACGTGTGCATCTCGAATACGAATCGCCAGCTTCAGGCGCTTGCCGGGACGATGGGCCAGCCCAAGGCGGAAGTGCTCCGCGAGCGCGTCCTTGCCATCAACCCGGAGTGCCGCGTCACCGTCCAACTGCGTTTTTTCACCGGGGCGACAAAGGAGGTTTTTTTTGCGGAGGCGCTGCCTGCCAACTGCGTCGTTGACGCGATAGACAGCCTTGGCAACAAGTGCCTGCTGCTTGCCGATTGCCGGGTTGCGGGCATCCCGGTGGTGGCTTGCGGTGGGTGTGCTGGTAAACGCGATGCCACTTCTGTGCGCGTGTCGGACATGGTGTATAGCGAGGGGGATAATCTGCTCCGCTTCGTGCGCAAAAAGTTGCGTCAGGAGTACGCCTTCCCGAGGCACGGCAAGCCTTTCGGCATCCCATGTGTGTGGTCGCCAGAATTGAGCATGGGCACGCCGACTTGCGATGAGGAAGCGGGCGAGGGACCCGCTCTGCTGGGTACCATCGGCGAGGGCGACGCATTGCGCCCCAACTGCGAGTGGGGCTATGGCACCGCCGTCTTTGTTTCGGGGGCGTTCGGCTTCACGGCGGCCGGAGTTGCCTTGGGGAACATAGCAAGTGGCCTCTGGGGAGCGGCAGGTTCAGGTAGGAGTTGACCCATATGAGCGTCGAGAAGGCATGGGTGTAAAAGGAGGATGCGGGGGTGTAGATTGGGGGCCTTTTCGCGGAGCAATTCGAGCGGGGTTTTGTTGGCGCGCGAGCAGTTTTCCCGGGCGAAGTTGTAGAAGTGCTGATAGGTGCCTGCCATTGCGATGAAGTGCGCGCGGGCCGAAAAGTTTTCCAAATCGAAGAACTCGTTTTCGATGGAGTGTGGACACTTTCGACGTCGGCGTTGCTGTTGGTGCGCGCAGGCTGGTTGTGGGGACGGCGTGAACGGTCGGCGAGGGTGGGTCGCCAGCGCTCCCATCCGCGCCAGACGTAAACTCGTCCGTGACGTCCTCCAGATGTCCGCCCGCAGCGCCATCCAACACAACCCCATCCTAAAAACCTTCTACGAAAGTCTCCGCGCCCGAGGTAAAAGTTACCACGTTTGCCTCGTCGCCGTCATGCGCAAACTCCTCACCCTCATGCACTGCGTCCTCTGAAAACCAAGCTTCAAACTTGCTTAATTCGGAGACTACTGTCTTCGGGTAGTCTCGGAACCACTTGAGGGTTCGCTTGCCCAATACTCTCAGGAAATGAAGTTCCATGGTCTGGTTCGTGTCCACGCTCCCGCCGCCTCCACATGGGGAAACATGCCTATGGGTGTTTCCGAGCCCGAGCGTTTTTGGGCTTTTCTCGCCGCTTTGTTTATCGCACACTCGGGCCGTGAATAAACCCGTCGTCTATTTCAACCGGCACACTGGGAGCATGGAGACAGAGCAAATCTATGGAGAGAAGCCCTTGCGTTGGGTTTACGAGACCATCCTAGGGCGCGCTGCCCTTGCGTTGCTTGTACGGCGTGCGTTCTTCTCGCGCTACTTTGGTTGGCGCATGCGCCGACCGGCCAGCCGCGAACGCATCGCGCCCTTCATCCAACAATACGGCCTTGACCCAGCGGAGTTCGCCGATGCGCCGGAGTGTTTCCTGTCTTTCGACGACTTTTTTTCGCGCAAACTGAAGCCCACTGCACGCCCTCTCGAAGGCGGAGAAAATACGGCCATCTTCCCCGCAGACGGACGCCACCTCGGCTTTCAAGACATTTCCTCCGTTTCGTCCATCTACGTTAAAGGCCAGACCTTTGACCTGCCCACCCTACTAGGAAGCGAGACCGCCGGAAAATACCAACGCGGCTCCATCGTATGCTCGCGCCTTTGCCCTGTGGATTACCACCGCTTCCACTTCCCCGTGGCTGGCACGCCGGGCAACCCTCGACAGCTCAACGGCAGCCTCTACTCGGTGAACCCCGTCGCCTTGCGCCGAAATATTGCATACCTCTGGGAAAACAAACGCCAGTGGATCACTTTCGACGCAGGTCCCTGGGGCGAGGTGACCCTCGTCATCATCGGCGCCACCAACGTCGGCAGCATGACGTTTACCCACGCCGCAGGCACGCCTGCGCCTAAAGGCCAAGAGGCTGGTTTTTTCAGCTTTGGCGGCTCCTTTGTGGCAACGCTCTTCGAGGCCGGGAAAATCCGCCTCGCCGACGATCTTCTGGAAGTGACGGCCAAAGGCCACGAACTCTACGCCCGCATGGGAAGTACCATGGGGAACCGAGGGCACATCGCTGAGACCTCCCGTTTTTGAGGTTTCACGAAGCTGCTGAAACGTTTTCCTTGGCACGCATGATCAAATGGGAGCAAGTCCGCACATTTAAGGACATCACTTACGAGAAAGCCGGTGGCATTGCCAAAGTCACCATCAACCGCCCCCACAGGCGCAACGCGTTCACCCCAGACACCGTAGATGAGCTTATCGCCGCGTTTCGCGACGCTTGGGCAGACACCCGTACCGGAGTCATCCTGCTCACTGGCGCCAACCCACAGACCGACGGGAAATACGCCTTCTGCTCGGGTGGCGATCAAGGTGTGCGCAGCGACAAGAAAGGCGGCTACGTCGGCAAAGATGGCGTGCCACGCCTTAACGTCCTCGAGCTCCAGCGCATCATCCGCACAGTGCCCAAGGTAGTCATCGCTCTCGTCGCCGGCTACGCCATTGGCGGAGGCCATGTACTGCACGTTGTGTGCGACCTGACGATCGCCGCAGACAACGCCATATTTGGACAGACGGGGCCAAGGGTGGGCAGCTTCGACGGTGGCTTTGGAGCCAGCAGCCTCGCCCGTCTCGTCGGACAAAAAAAGGCGAGAGAGATCTGGTATCTCTGCCGCCAATACAATGCCACACAAGCGTTGGAAATGGGTCTCGTCAACGCCGTCGTGCCCTATCAGGAACTGGAACACGAAGGGATAAGGTGGGCACAAGAAATCCTCGAAAAAAGCCCACTGGCCATCCGTTGCCTCAAATCAGCCTTCAATGCCGACTTGGACGGACAAGCCGGCCTGCAAGAATTGTCGGGAAATGCGACCCTCCTTTACTACCTCACCGACGAAGGGCACGAAGGCAAAGCCGCATTCAACGAAAAACGCAACCCAGCTTTCGACAATTACCCTTGGCTGCCATAGGTAGGCACAGGGCCGTACCAGCAGCCACCATCTTTCAATAGCCTTTTACCTTGAAGAGCCCTGTCACGCTTTCGTTCTTGTGAATGCACTTGATCGCTTCGCCGAGGAGGCTGGCGATGGAAACGAGTGTTATCGGCAAACCGCTGGGGCGAATGGAGGTAGAGTCCGTCGTGATAAGCTCGTCGATAACTCCTTCTGCGAGGCGCTCGCGCCCGATCTTGGCAAGCATGCAATGGCTGACGATGGCACGAACGCTCTTGGCTTTTTTTTCTTTGAGCAATTCGCCAGCGGCGACGAGGGTACCTGCGGTTTCCGTCATGTCGTCCACGAGGAGAATATTTCTGCCTTCGACTTCACCAACGAGGCTTGTCGCCTCAACCGTCGTGGCATTGAGGCGCCGTTTGGCGATGAAGCCCAGCGGCAGGTCGAGCAGTTCTGCCATGGAGGAGGCAGCTTTCATGCCTCCGATGTCCGGGGAGAAAATTGTAGCGTCGGTGAGATATTTCTCCCGATTTTTCATGAGGAAGTTGTAGAAAACCGTTGATGCAAAGAGATGATCCACCGGGATGTCAAAAAAGCCTTGGATCTGCTGCGCGTGAAGATCGAGCGCGAGTACCCGATGGGTGCCTGCTGCGGTAAGGAGATTGGCGACCAACTTGGCGGTGATGGGGACACGTGGCTGGTCTTTACGGTCCTGGCGTGCGTAACCAAAGAAGGGGATGACGGCCGTGATGCGCTTGGCGGAGGCACGACGCATGGCGTCGATCATAATGAGCAACTCCATGATGTGGTCGTTGGCCGGAGTACTCGTGGGCTGGATGACAAAAACGTCGTCACCGCGAATATTTTCCTGGATCTGGACAAAGGTCTCGCCGTCCGGAAAACAATTAACCGTGGCTGTGCCAAGGCCCATGCCCAAGTGGGCGCATATATTCCGGGCGAGGTTCGGGTTGGCATTGCCGGTGAAAATTTTTAGGGAAGGAACTGTGCTCATCTGCGTTGTGCGGGCGGTGATGGTTGTTACGAGGTGGCCTGAGAACCTGCCTCTGAAGAGGTGCCCACATACTTTTCAAGGGCCTTGACTCGTTTGAAGAGGTCCGGGAGGCGTTGTTTGAGAATCATAAGTTTTTTGGCCTGTTGAATGGGGATGGCGGGCGAATCGAGCATGGTAGCCCCGGCTGGCACGTCAGAAAGGACGCCGCATTGCGCGCCGATGCGCGCGCCATGCCCGATGCGCAAATGCCCGGCAAGGCCGGCCTGCCCGGCGAGCATCACGTAGTCCTCAAGGACGGTGCTCCCAGCCATGCCCGACTGAGAGACGAGGATGCAATGCTTGCCAACGCGGCAGTTGTGGCCGATTTGCACAAGATTGTCTATTTTCGTGCCAGCGCCAATGTGCGTCGTGGCAAAGCGTGCACGGTCTATCGTGCTGTTGGCCCCGACTTCCACGTCATCTTCGAGGACGACATTGCCAACTTGGGGAATTTTGCGATGCGTCCCAGCAACAGTCTCAAAGCCGAAGCCTTCGCCTCCGATGACGGCACCGACAAAGAGTTTCACGCGCTCCCCGGTGACGCAGTATTCGGCGACGGTGACGCGCGCCTTGAGCCAACTATCCGCACCGATGCGCGCCTCGCGCCCAATAAGGCAATAGGGCTCAAGGATGGCATTATCACCTATCGTCGCACCAGCTTCGATGATGCAATAGGCGCCAATATGGAGGTTTTTGCCGAGCTTGGCCGAGGGATCGACGATGGCGGTGGGGTGAATGCCCGGTAGCGGGCGTTGCCAGAGTTGCTCCTCAATGCGGGCGCACACTTTGGCAATCACGCTCGATGGGTCTTGCACAAAAAAGAAAACCTGACCCATGCGCGGGGCGCCCAGATAATCCTCTGGAAGCAGGACGACGCTGGCAGCGGTGCTCGCGACGAGCGCCGTGTACTTTCGATTCCCAAGAAAGGACAAGTCACCCTCCCCTGCCTCATCCAATGCGGCTATACCGCAGACGGTGGTGAGCTTCTCCGTGCCCTCGCCGTCAACGCGGCGCACAGGCATCGCGATGCTGGCAAGTTCTTTTAGTGAAAAGGCGATACTCATGAGTGAATGTGTGGGAAAAGAAAAAACCAAAGGCAGCGAACGCTGCGCGCCCTCCTGCCCTTGGTATTGTCCGCTTTGCAAATGTTTACTTTGTGGCGGCGGGCACTGAAACAGTCGGAGTGGTGGCAGCAGGCACGGCTACTGCGGGGGGCGGAGCCACCGGCACATAGCCAGCGTTGAGCCCCTTGATGAGCTCCTCGGTAATGTCGAGCGTAGGCTCAAAATAAAGCACCGTGTTGGCAGGGATGACGAGGTCGATGCCCTTCTGCTTGCAGTAGGAAGTGGCGATAGGCTGCAAATCTTCCAGCACCACTTGTTGCATATTCTGAAAACGCCTCTGAAGGATAGCATCTGCGGTGCGCACAGCCTGGGCATAAGCCTCACGTTGATCGACAAACTCGCGCCCCTTCTTCTCAAAAGCGGCTTTGGCATTGGCCCGACCCTGTTCGCTCAAAGCGAGGCTCTGCGTGTCTGCCTGCAGCTTTTGCAGCTCGTTCTGCAAGGCGAGCACGCCCTGTTCCTTTGCCTTCAGTTCGTTGTTATCACGCTTCTTATCGGCTTCCAAGCCTCGACGCAGATCAACGGCCTTCTGGTACTTGTTGAAGATGCTCTCCATATTCACGATAGCAACCTTGGGCGTTTTGGCCTGCTGGGCTTGGGTTTGCACACAGAACGCGCCAGCGAGACAGAGAAGTAGTAAAACTTTTTTCATAAGGGACGGGCTCTTGTCGGGATTTTTCTCGCAAGTGCAATGAAATTTTGGGCAGCACGTGGCTCTCTACAAAAATTTCCCCGTGGGCGTATCGCGCCTGCGGATGAGCTCCGCCGGGAAGCCTTCGAAAAGAATCCGCCCGCCAGCCTCTCCCGCACCTGGGCCTAGCTCGATAAGCCAGTCTGCGAGGCGCACAACATCCCGGTGATGCTCGATGATGATGAGCGTGTTCCCGCCGTCGCGCAGGCGAAAGAGAAGGTCGAGGAGGCGCTGAATGTCGTCCCAATGCAGCCCGGTCGTCGGCTCATCAAGGATATAGAGCGTCTCGCCTTGCTGCCGCCGGGAGAGCTCAAGCGAGAGTTTGAGGCGCTGGGCCTCGCCACCAGAGAGGGTGGACGCTGGCTGGCCAAGCTGGAGATAGCCAAGGCCGACTTCATCCAGCGTCGCGAGGCGCTGCTGGAGCTTGGGGTGATGGCGGAAAAAAGCGAGCGCTTCGGTGATGGTGAGGGCAAGCACCCCGGCGATATCGAGCCCGCGATAACGCACCTCCAGCGTCTCGCGGTTATAGCGCGCACCGTGGCAGCTTGGGCAAGAGACAAGTGTCTCGCCAAGAAACTGCATATCGAGAGAGATCTGCCCTTCCCCAGCACAGCGTTCGCAACGCCCTCCGCGCACGTTAAAACTGAAACGTGCCTGACCATAGCCGCGCACCTTGGCCAGCGGGGCCGCAGCAAAGAGCTTCCGCAACTCGTCGAAAATCCCCGTGAAGGTAGCAGGGTTGGAGCGCACGCTCCGGCCAACCGGGTCTTGGTCCACACGCACAAAGCCCGTGAAATGCTCAAGCCCGCTGATGCCTCCATGGCGCCCAGGGATGAGCTTGGCCCCGTTGATCCGGCGCGCTGCAGCATTGGCAAGAATGTCGTTGACGAGGGTGCTTTTCCCCGAGCCTGAAACACCGCAAACCACAGTGAGCAGGCCAACGGGGAAACGCACATCCAGGGCGCGCAAATTATTTTCCGAGGCGGCTGTGACGTTGAGCCAGCGCGCACCGGGCTCAAGCGCACGCGCATCCCGCTTGATGGCTACACGGCCCGCGAGAAAATCTCCCGTGCGCGAGGGTCTGTCAGGCGTGGCTTCCATGGCCCTCGCCGGGGAGCCTTGGAAGACAAGGGCTCCACCCTGTCGCCCGGCGCCAGGGCCAATTTCGACAAGCTCATCCGCAGCACGGATGGTGTCCTCATCGTGCTCAATGACGAGAAGTGTGTTCCCCCGATCCCGCAGGTCGAGCAAGGTCTCCAGCAAGCGACGATGGTCGGACGGGTGAAGGCCGATGCTCGGCTCATCCAGCACGTAGGTCACACCCACGAGGGCAAGACCGAGCTGTGTGGCAAGGCGCACACGCTGAACCTCGCCCCCAGAGAGAGTGTCGGCCTCGCGATCGAGCGTCAGGTACCCAAGGCCCGTTTTCGCGAGAAAGCCAAGACGCTCTCCGAGGCCGCGCCGCGCATCCTCGGCAGGCACCACTGCGGGACTCGTGGCGAGCAGGCGCACGAACTCCCGCGCACGGTCCACCGTCAACCCGAGAAAATCGGTGAGATTAATGCCACCCAGTTTCACAGCCTGTGCACGCGCGTTGACGCGCCGCCCATCGCACACCTGGCAAGTACTGGCCGTTTGATAGGCCAGAAGGCGCGTACGCAAGGACTCGCTGGAAGTACTCCGAGCCGTCTCGGACAACTCCGCCAACACACCAGGGAACGGGGCCACGATGGCCTTTTGCTTGCCATATGGTTTGAGGGCAAATTGTCGCGCAGGGTCACCATGCAAAAGCAGCTGGCGCGTCTCCTCCGGCAACGCCCCCCAAGGCGCTTCCAGCAGAAACGGCACCTGGGTGGCAAGCTGACGCAACAAGCTATTGCGCGCCGAGATCATGCGCTTCGAACCCAGGCGCCAAGGCTTGATCGCGCCATCCTTCAGGCTAAGGCGCGCATCCGGCACCACGAGCAAGGGCTGGAACTGGAGCGTCCGCCCCAAGCCACCACAAGCCTCGCAGGCACCATCCGGATGATTGTGGGAAAAGTGCCGCGGCATGAGCGGCCCATACGCCAAGCCACATCGCTCACAGCATAAATCAAGGCCCAGGCGAAGCTCCCTGGACTTAAGCACGCCATCGCCATGCCCAGGCACCTCGGCAAGAACGATGGCGCGGTTCCGCCCCTCGCGGAAAGCCAGCTCCAACGAGTCCGCCAGGCGGCTGTGCTGGCTCGCGTCCACGACGAACCGATCGACGACCAACTCCACCTCCACCTCATCGCGCCCAGGCGGGAGCAAGGCCGCGTCGTCAAGCCCGCGAATGACACCCCCGATGCGCACACGCAGGAATCCGCGCGACTGAAGACGCACCAACTCCTCACGCAACACCGAGGGGCGCGCACACATGAACGGAGCAAGGATCTGAAGGCGCGTACCCGCAGGAAGCGCCTCCACCGCCGCCAGGCAGTCATCCAGCGAGTGGCGCAGGATGCGACCGCCATCTCGCGGGCAAAACTGCTCCCCCGCAAGCGACCACAACAGGCGCGCATAGTCCGCGATTTCCGTGGACGTCGCCACCGTACTCCTCGGGTTCGCACCCCGGCTAGAGCGCTGCTCCACGGCGATCATCGGCGAAAGCCCTTGGATGTAGTCCACATCCGGGCGATCCATTTGCTCAAGCCACTGGCGCGAACGCGCCGACAAGCTCTCCATATACTGGCGGCGCCCCTCAGCATAGAGCGTGTCAAAGACAAGCGAAGTCTTCCCCGACCCCGAGACACCCGTAAAGACGATGAACTTTCCGCGCGGGAGTCGCAGCTCAAGATTGCGCAAATTGTGTTGGCGTGCGCCCTTTATGATGATGTCACCCGTGGGATTCGACATGCGCCGGAAATGGCATTTTCCGTAAACCCTCAGCAAGCTTATCTTCCCGCCCAACGGGCACGCTTTTTTATTGTTACTGCCCTGCCCCCACACAAGCTGCCTGCTCCGTGCCTTTTCCCGCCAATTGGTCGCGCGCCGCCGCGTTTTGCCTCCTCCCTTTAACATCGTTTGCCGCCGCCGACGCAGACAAAGAGGGCATCCGACTCGTGGGCACAAACCCGAAGACCACTGACAACGGAATCACCATCATCGACAACGGGCCAGGTACCATCTCCTTCGGCGACGACCTCCAGATCAACTACAAGACCATCTCCATAAACCGCCTGACACGACACGTCACTATCCCTGGCGAAGCCCAGATGTCCTTCGGCGCCTCACGCATCCTCGCACGCGACGCCAGCGCACAACGCTCCAAGGACAAGACCTCCACCACCATCACCACCCAAGCCTTTCGCATGGGCATGCCCCCAGCATACCTCCAGGGAGAAAGCGCAAACATCTCACGCGAGGACGATCCCCCCAAGAAAATCTCCACCACCTCAGCCTCCTTAAACAACATCACCATCCATTACCAAGAACCCGAGCTTTTCGGCATCACCGTCGACGCCAGAAAAATCTCCATCTCCCAAGTACGCCAGCTCCGCGCCAAACCCACTGAAGACAGACCCGCCGACACCACGCCCCAGCCACCCCAAGCCAACGAAGAACCCATCCTGCGCGTCGAAGACGCCGTCTTGCGCGTTGCCAACCTGCCCATCTTTTACCTCCCAGCCTATGAGCAACAAGGGCTCGACCTGCCTCCCATCCGCCCCGTCTTGCACGTCGGCTCTCAGGAAAACATCGGCGAATTCCTGCGCACCACCCTCTACTACACCGCCCTCAAAAGAAGCCACGGCATCGAGCCAGGAATCCTGCTCGACGCCTACTCCCGGGCAGGCGTCCTCTGCGGGCCAACCCTCCTATACGACACCGAGCGTATCCGCGACCATACAAGCCTCGCCTCCGCCATCCCCGCCAAAGGCGAATTCCTTGGCGCATGGATCAATGACAACAGCGCACGCGGCAACGACAACTACAACACCCCAATCGACGCACACCGCAGCTTCCTCCTCTGGAACCACAAACAAGATTTCCACACCAGCCACCACCACCTCGAACTCACCGCATCCATCAACTACTGGAGTGATACCAGCGTCCTGCGAGACTTCCGCCCCGCCGAATTCAGCAACAACCAACGACCAGACAACTTTGTCGAACTCGTCCTCCCCGACCCTGCCTTTTACCTCTCTCTCTTCTCGCGCTTTCGCGCCAACGATTTTCAAAACGTCCAGCAACGCCTCCCCGAACTACGCCTCGACTACAACCCACGAGAAATCGGCTCCAGCGGCATCTTTCACCAATTCAGCCTCGCATTCGCCTTCCTCTACGAACGCACCTCCCCCGAGTTCCCCATCCTCCCTGGCGCCCCAGGCGGCACCCTCGAAAGCCCACGCCTCGACACCTACTATGGCTTCACACGCCCCATCCACATCGGCGACTGGCTCTCCATTACACCCGTCGCCGGCGCACGCGCCACCACCTATTTCTCTCCCCAAAACAATGGCGTGCCCTACTCGCGCCTTCTCCCCCAGCTCGGCTTCGACATCCACCTCAACGCCACAGGCCAATGGAACCTCCACAACGCCATCTGGGAAATCGACGGCCTGCGCCACCGCCTCCGGCCCCTCGTCCAATACCGCTGGATCCCCGCAGCAGACAAAGGCCGCGAACACATCCCAGCCATCGACCGCACAGCATTCATCCCATACCCACTTCCCATCGACCTCTCACAAAAACGCTATACCGACGACCTCTGGGAACAACAAGTCCTCCGCATCGGCATCGAAAACATCCTCCAAACACGCGACCCGGACTACGGTTCACGAGACCTCGCATGGCTCAACATTTACCAAGATTTCTACGATAACACACGCCCCGGAGACCGCACACGCTCAACGACCTACTCCCAACTCGGCATCTCTCCTGCACGCTGGCTCAACCTCGAACTCTACAGCCGCCTCGACACCTACAGCTGGCGCTCCAACGAAATCTCCGCACAACTCGAACTCCGCGACGGCGACCGCTGGAACCTCCGCTTCGGCGCACAATACAACACCGACATCTCCACCATTAACCAATACTACTGGAGCCTCGAATACCGAGTAAGCAGCAATTACGCCCTCTTCGGACGCTGGCGCTACGACTGCGAAGCCGACAAACTCACCGAGCAATATTACGGACTGCGCCAACGCATCGGCAACACATGGATCATCGAATACCACCTCGCCAACCGCCAAAACGCCCGCCGCGACAACGGCTTCAGCTACGGTATCAACCTCCGCATACAAACATTTTGAAAATGACGAAAAGCAATGTGACGCTTACCCACGTTGACAATGCCAAGTACCCCTTTGCCCGTCGGGCATTGGCATCAACAGGAAACCAAGACCCCAAAATATAAAACCTCGCAGGCTGTCGCATCCCGGATGATTGGGTGCAGGTTTTCGCTGGAACAGTTCCAGCTTTCGGACATACCAATCTTTCATGTCTTACAAGGGTTTTTCCGAAATCTTTTCAAAACCCCCTTGACAGGCTCTCAGATCTGTGTCCTCATGTCTATGAAGATTATGGCGTATTCGATCGACAGCTACGTGACCAGCGCCTGCGAGCCCTTATTCCAAGGGCCTCGGCGGTGTGTCGTGTGCGTGGATCCCCACACAGATGCGCCTCTCAATCTTCGCGCCGAAAGCGAAAAATT
>JAITHA010000097.1 GCA_031280235.1 Puniceicoccales bacterium
AACGGCGGCAACGTCAGCAGCTTCATCCAGGACCTCGTCAAAAACACCCTCCCCCTCCACGAAGCGGGCAAAAGCGTCGGCCTCGACCTGCCCGCCATCCTCGGCACCTACAAGGACGAACCCGCCGCGCCCAAGGATGACGATGCCCCGGCGGCAGAACCCACATAACGAGCGGCGCGAGGCCGCAGGCCTGCCATGCCGCCGTTGGCAGACATAAGTGCTTGTCTTCACAAGATGCCGCCACTTTAACCCGCCCGACTACTTACCAATGAGCATCTCAGCATTAGACCAACTGAAACAACACACCGTGGTCGTCGCCGACACGGGAGATTTCGCTGCCATGCGTGCTTTTAAGCCGCAAGACGCCACGACCAACCCGAGCCTAATCCTGAAGGCCGTACAAATGCCGGAATACCGTCCACTGCTCGACAAAGCCGTCGCCGACAACAAGGGCAAATCCATCCCGGAAATCATCGACGCCCTCCTCGTCTCCTTTGGCTCCGAAATCCTGAAAATTGTCCCCGGGCGCGTCTCCACCGAAGTGGACGCACGCCTCTCCTTTGACACCGAGGGCACCATTGCCAAGGCCAATACCCTGATCGCGCTCTATCAGAAAGCCGGCATCGCCAAGGAACGTATCCTCATCAAAATTGCTTCCACTTGGGAAGGCATCAAGGCCGCCGAGCAATTGGAAAAAAGCGGCATCCGCTGCAACCTCACCCTGCTCTTTTCTTTCGCACAAGCCGTGGCCTGCGCCGAGGCAGGCGTCCAGCTCATCTCCCCCTTCGTGGGGCGCATCTACGACTGGTATAAGAAAAGTACGGGCAAAGAATACACCGGTGCCGAGGACCCGGGCGTGCAATCCGTGACGCGCATCTACAACCACTACAAAGCCTGTGGTTACAAGACTGAGGTGATGGGCGCCAGTTTCCGTAACATTGGACAAATCATCGCCCTGGCAGGCTGTGACCTGCTCACCATCTCCCCGAACCTCCTCGACGAATTGAGCCAGTCCACTGCCACCATTCAGCGCGCCCTCAGGCCGGGTAATGCCTCAGGTATCAAGCTCCCACTGGACGCAAAAGCCTACCGTTGGGAGCACAATGCGGACGCTATGGCCGTCGAGAAAACAGCCGAGGGCATCCGAGCCTTTGCCGCCGACGGCGACAAACTCATTTCCATCGTCAAAGCCGCCGACGGCCAATAACTGCCGCGCACACCGCACGCGCGTTTTTTGCAAAGTCCCGACTGTCCCTCTCCGTGCCATTCCCGGAGCCGTGCGTGTGCGCGCACCGGGGAGGCACACACCGCTCATTCGCACCATGCCCAAAGCCACCCTCCCCATACACGAAATCCGCCAGACACTGGGGGTAGCCTGTTCGCGCACACGGCGCATTGTCCTGCAAGCACCGACAGGCTCGGGCAAGTCCACCCAAATTCCTCAATTCCTCCTCGACGACGGCGTCGTGCCCGCCCCGCAGCAAGTCATCGTTCTGCAGCCACGGCGCCTCCCAGCTCGCATGCTTGCCGCCCGCATCGCTGCCGAACGCGCCCAAACCCTCGGCAGCGAAGTGGGCTACCAGATACGCTTCGATCGGGTGGAATCTGCTGACACGCGCATAAAATTCGTCACCGAAGGGCTCCTGCTCCGCCAGATGCTCTCCGACCCCCAATTGGCCAACATAGGCGCCCTCGTCTTCGACGAATTTCACGAACGCAATCTCGACTCCGACATCGCCTTGGCGCTCGCGTGTCGCCTCCAGGCAACAACGCGTCCGGACCTGCTCATCATCGTCATGTCCGCCACACTTGACACCGGCTCCCTCGTAAAATGGTTCGACGGCTGCGAGCTGCTCTCCGTTGAAGGGCGCCTCTTCCCCATACGCATCGAGTACACTGCCATGGCCTCGCGCCACCCGGACGCACCGCCCGTCTGGGAGCTAGCTGCACGCCAATTCCGCGAAGCCTTCCACGCCGAGCCTCAGGGCGATTTCCTCATCTTCATGCCCGGCGCCTACGAGATTTCCAAGACCATCGAAGCCGTGAGCGGCACACCCGAAGGGCGGGACTGCCTCATCCTGCCGCTACACGGCGAACTCCCGCCAAACGAACAAGACCACGCTGTCGCCCTGCCCCCGACCGGCGTGCGCAAGGTCGTCGTAGCGACAAATGTCGCCGAGACCTCGCTGACCATCGACGGGATCCGCGTCGTCATCGACAGCGGGCTGGCACGCATCGCCCGCTGGGACCCGCACCGCGGCATCAACACCCTGCTCATCGAGAACATCTCGCAAGCCTCATCCGAACAACGCGCCGGGCGCGCCGGGCGCACCGCCCCAGGCCTCTGCATCCGCCTCTGGAGCCAGACAGACCACGCCTCGCGCCCCGCCCGAGAAACCCCGGAAATCAAGCGTGTGGAACTTGCCGAGCCCGTACTCGCCCTCAAGGCGGGCGGCATCACCGATCTGGAAAATTTCCCATGGTTCGAGCCACCCGAGCCACGCGCCCTCGCCCGGGCCATCACCCTCTTGCACGATCTCGGCGCGCTGCAGGCCGCCACCGACGACGACGCTCCCTTCCCAGCCGCCATCTCCCCTCTTGGCCAACGCATGGCCGCCTTCCCCCTGCACCCGCGCTACGCCCGCATGATGCTCGCCGCAGGGGAATACGGCTGCATTCAGCAAATCGCCGCCATCGCCGCCATCACCCAAGGCAGGGACATCATGCTGCCCCTACCCAACAAGCGCGACGCCAAGGCACGCGAAGACTTGTTGGGCGACACGCAGTCCGACTTCTTCCATCGCTTGACCCTCTTCGGAATGGCGCGCAAGAGACAGTTTAACTTCGGCTTTTGCAGGCAATGGGGCATCCACGCCCAAGCAGCCCTCATGGCTGACAAACTCTCCGAGCAGTTCCTGCGCATTGCCAAAACACAGGGCCTCGACATCACACAACCATCCGCCACCACCACAGCACTCCCCCGCGCCGATGCCATCCGTCGATGCCTCCTCATCGGCTTCAACGACCACCTCGCCATCCGCCTCGACAAAGGCACGCTGCGCTGCGCCATCGTCCACGGTAGGAAGGGAGAACTCCGCCGCCAGAGCGCCATCCGCGACGCCCGCCTCTTCGTCGCTGCCGAAGTGGACGAGATCGAGACAAGAGGGGAAGTCACCGTCTTCCTCAGCCTCGCCACAGCCATTGAGGAAGACTGGTTGCGAGAAATTTTCCCTCAGGATTTTTCCGAGAAAAACAGCGTCCGCTACGACGCCACCCTGCGCCGTTGCCTCGCCCGCCGGGAGCGCCGCTTCAGAGATCTCGTGCTTGAGGCCCGCGAACGCGAAAATTTTTCCTCCGATGAGGCGAGTCGGCTCCTCGCAGACGAAGTCGTCGAAGGGCGCCTCACATTCGAACACTGGGACGCCGCCGTCGAGGCGTGGATAAACAAAGTGAACTTCGCCGCAAAAAATCTCCCCGAGCTGGAGATATCCACCTTGGGCGCCGACGGCCGCCGTATGCTCATCGAGGAAATCTGCCTCGGCGCGACAGCCTGGCACCAAGTCCGCGACAAAGACCCATGGCCAACCCTACGCGGCTGGCTGACTGCCGAACAAACCGCCGCCATGAACGTCCTCCTGCCGAATTGCATCACCCTGCCCTACAAAAAACGCAGCGCCAGCATCGACTACACCGAAAGCGGCGAGGCCGTCGTGGCAGCGCGCCTCCAGGATCTCTACGACACGCCAGGGGCGCACTTCCGCATCGCCGACGGGCGCCTGCCACTGGTCATCGAAATCCAGTCCCCGGCGAGACGAACCTTCCAGCGCACCCAGGATCTCGACGCCTTTTGGAAAACCTCCTACGAGCTGGTAAAAAAAGAACTACGAGGCCGATACCCCAAGCACGAATGGCGTTGAGCAGGCCCCGCAGCTCGCTGCGTTTTTTCCCCTCTCGCAAACAGCACCGACGTCACGCTGCCAAAAAAACCAGCATCTGCGCCGAGAGCACGCGCAGCAACATCGTCAGCGGATAAACCGTGGCATAGGCGACGGACGTGCCAGAGCCCTCATGCGCCTGTTGCGCAAACGCCAATGCGGGCGGATCCGTCATCGCGCCGGCGAGCAGGCCGCAAGTCTCCGGCAAAGGCAGACGCATGAAACGCCGCGCCAGCCACACAGACACCATCACTGGCACGAGCGTGATCGCAGCCCCCAGCCCCATCCACACCAAGCCCTGCAAGCTGGTCAGGTACTCAAAAAATAAATGGCCCGACTTTAGGCCCACACAAGCCAGGAAAAGTACGATGCCAATTTCGCGCAGCGCCAAGCCCGCGTTCGGCGGCACATACCAGACGATGGGACCAAGGCTGCCGAGGCGCCCCAACAAAATGGCCACCACCAGCGGCCCGCCAGCAAGGCCAAGCCGCACCGAGGCGGGCAACCCAGGCAACGCCACCGGCACCATGCCAAGCAGCACACCGAGGAGAATCCCGAGAAAGAACGGACCCACGCGTGTATGCTCGAGCTCGCGAGGCGAGTCTCCAAGAAGGCATGCCGCCTCGCCGATGGCATCTGCCGTGCCGACAAGCGTGAGGATGTCGCCAAATTGCACACGCAGCCCCGGCGCAGGCGCCAGTTCCATGCCGTGCCGGGAGAGACGCGTGGCGGCCACGCCAAAGCGCGCCTGCAACTGCAACGCGGCAAAGCTCTTCCCTATGACCTCGCGGTGTGTGATGATCACGCGCCGGTTGCTCACGGGGCCATCCAGCTCGCGCAAATCTTGCGCCGCCTCACCACCCGCCAGCATCCGCGCCTGCTCAAGCGAGTCCGGCAACCCGACGACCAACAGCTGATCTCCCACACAAAGCACGTGCTCTGGCGCAGGCACACCGAGCACCTCCCCGCGGCGAAGACGCGAGACATTAAGCCCGCCCACTTTGCCAAAAGACGCCCCAACCGTTGAACCAGCCAGCCCCGGGTTACGCACCTCAAGGCTTGCCCGCCCGATGCCGGGCACCTCGGGCGCCGCTGCAGCCGCCAGAAGCGCCTTTTCCTTGCGTTGGCCCAAATGCCGCGCCGCCAGCATCGCCAGAATCACCCCAAACACGCCAAACGGATACGCCAGCGCATAGGCCACACCCTGCGTTCGCACGGCCACGTCGCCCATGCCAACCTCGCCAAGCGCCTGCTGCGCGGCAGCAAGGCTGGGCGTGTTCGTCGTGCCCCCGGACAACAACCCCGCCGCCACCGGCAAGGGCACTCCAGCAAGCTTCAGGACAAGCACGGTCATCCCCACTCCGAGGAGAACGTTGGCAGCTGCGAGAACGTTGAGCTTCAGACCCGTCCGCCGCAACGACGCGAAGAACCCGGGCCCAAGCTGCAAACCGATGGAAAAGACAAAAAGGATGAGCCCAAACTCGCGGATAAACTCCAGCACATGGTGCTCCACCTGTAGCCCAAGCCGTGCCAACACAAGGCCCGCAAACAATACCCCGACGATGCCGATACTTACCTGGCCAATTTTCACACGGCTGAGCGTGAGCCCAGCAGCCGCCACCAGCGCAAACACGATCACCTGGGAGCCTACAGTCGAGTGCCCACAAAATTCTTGCCAGAATCTCATCGTGTACCTCCCCCTGCCAGCACGGGCGCCAAGCACCCTGCCTCTGCAAAATGCCCGGGAGCGAGCAGTGAAAGGCGGTACCGCAAACGCGCCCGCCAAGTAATGTGGAATTGTGACAACAACCTCATTCGTGCGATGAAGAGAAAACACCCACCCACACCCGAGGGCGCAGACGAATGCACGTTTTTATACCATGTGCAGCGGATGTTCGGACTCCAGGCTTCAAGCGATGCAAGATACGCACCGCCAACCACCATCCGGCCTTCACCCGTTCGAAAAAACAGATTGGCCTTGCCCGCAACGCGTGTTCCTCGAAACGCGCTCGGTGGACGATGTCACCTGTAACCGCAGCGCGACTGTGGCCGGTTTGCACGGCCTTGCCCACTGCCCAGGAAGTGATGATGAAAAAGAACGCGGCGTGTCATGGTGATGCTCCCGCCTCTGTCAAGGCTTCGGTGGTCCATCTGCATTTTACAAGGAGGTTTGAGAAAAATTACGATAGAATTGGGAAAAGCGGGCGAATAAGGGATGTAGGAGGCAGATTGGCCTACGATGCGGGCATGCTGGGAAACACACAGCTTTTACCTTCGAACACGACTTTACTACAAAATTCTTGGAGATGGCAGGCGAGGTGGTCCCGCGTTGGCACAAGGCGGCGATGACCAAGCAAGCCTTGCAACGGCCATGGGACACGCGCCCTACACAGCACTGGCCACGGGGAGAAGCCGACGTGGCTATGACTTGGGTTTGCGGTGAGGTGTGGGGCGGAATGCCGCTGGTCCCATCCTTGTGAACGGGAGTTCTTTTGCTTGCACACCTGCGCGATAGCCTGCATACCCTGCGCCTTCTTTTGCTTTTTGCTCCATGGGAAAACAATACAATAAAATCATCAAACGCCGCCGCGCCCGCGCCTACGAACTTCGTGCCAAGGGGCGTGTGCAGCAGGCCATCGCCACCGTCAAGGGCACCAGCTCTACGGCAAGGAAGCGCGGCAAGAAATGATGCGGTCTCTCCGACCCGCCGTTCACCTGTGCCGTCCTGCCGTTTTGGGCTGGGCGGCACTGCTGTTGTTGGGCTGCGCGAAGGCGCCGGAGACACCTCCTTCCTCCACGCCCAGCGTGGTGCAGTCGCAGCTGGGCTCGTATGTCTACCCAGCCTGGCGCGAGGCGCAGGATTTCAAGCGCATCAGTGAATACTTTACGGGACGCGAGAATCAAGGCGGCAACCTCATCCTGCGCACTGACGAAGCCGAGCGTTCGGGCATGTATTTCCATGTAGGCCTGCCCTTGGGGATGCGCTTCGAGGATGGCACAACGGCCGTCTTGGAGTACATCCACAGCGATGCCCCGGACGTGGAGACACGCACCTTTGTCTTGCCAGAAATGCCTCCGGGCATTTTCGCCGAATTACTTCTGGGCCTCACGGGCAAAGACTGGCCGAAGTCCACCCGCAAGGCAAAAAGCCATCACACACGCTCTCTCGTGGCTTGGCGCATCACCCTCAAGGACTCCGCCGGGGTTATCCTTGTACTCAGGCAAAGTTTCCTGTGGGCGATGGAGCCGACGTGATGCAAACGCGAGGGACGTGCCCCCGCCATCCTCAAGACAACCCTCCCACCCATGGCCCTTATCTCCCGCCAATCTATCGAGGAAGTACGTGCGCGCGCCGACATTGTCGCCTTCATCAACGACTACACCCAGCTCAAGAAAGTAGGCTCAAGCTGGAAAGGCCTCAGCCCTTTCGTTTCGGAAAAAACACCCTCCTTTTACGTCCAGCCCGGCAAGGGGTTTTTCTACTGCTTCAGTACATCCAAGGGCGGGGACGTCTTCAAATTCCTCATCCTCAAGGAGGGGCTTAATTTTCAGGAAAGCGTCGAGCGCGTCGCCGCGCGTTTCGGCATCAAGCTACAGTATGAGCAAGGTGGGCCAGGTGGCGTGGAACAGTCACTACGAGCACAGCTCCTCGCCATTCACGACACGGCTGCCATGCATTTCGCCACAGCCTTTCGCGCACAAGACACCCACGCACAAGAGGTGCGGGCATACTGGGAAAGGCAACGGCGCTTCACCCTCGAAACAGCGTCACTCTTTCAGATCGGCTTCGCGCCAGTAGATGGCGGGCGACTGGCGAGCACCCTGCTCAAAGCGGGCTACACCAAGGACGCGCTCGCCAAATCCGGGCTCTTTGTCGGCATGGACTACGCGCCAGACCCCTTGCGCTGGCGGGCGCGTTTCCGCGGGCGCCTCATAATCCCCATCCGCGACGTGCAAGGACGTGTCATCGCGTTTACCGCACGCCAGCTCCCCTGCACACCACAGAACGACCCCAGCCACGAGGCAAAATACATCAACTCTCCCGAGACGGAGATTTTCCACAAAAGCCACGTCCTCTTCAACCTCGACAAAGCACGAAACGGCACGCGCGACGGCACACCCATCGTGCTCGTCGAGGGACAGCTTGACGCCATCCGCGCTTACACTTGCGGAGTCACCACGGTTGTGGCCTCGCAAGGAACAGCCATCGGCACCGAACACATGGCCCTAATCCGCCGCTACACACAGTGCGTCGATGCACTGCTCGACTCGGACCGCGCCGGCCAAGCCGCAGTGGCCAAGCTCCTCCCCGTCGCCCTCGCCTCGGGCATCGAGGTGCGCGTGCTGCGCATCCCCAACGGCAAAGACCCCGACGAATATTTCGCTAACGCAGGCTCGGATGGATGGCCCGCCGTGCGCAACAATCCTTCCAGCGCCATCGCCTTCGCGGTAAATGGTCTCCTTGATCCAGCCAAAACATATTCCTCCGTGCAAAAACTGGAGGCCCTGCAAACGCTCTTTGCCATGGTCGCACAGGCAGAATCCGCCGTGGTGCGCGACGAAGCCCTGCGCGAAATCAGCCGCCTCACTGCACTGGATTCCATCGCCGTCTCTCGCGACTTTCAACGCTACCTCCGCAAACCTGCGCGCCCCGCCCCAAACACAGAAACGCCCACCGAAACCACGCCCGATGCCACCCCCCTTAACCCGGTCGAGGAGGTGCTACTCGCCATCCTGCTGCGCGACACCCGGTTGGAGCTGGCGCGCCCTCTCGCCGAAATTATCATGAGCGAATGGCTGAACACCGAAACCCCTGCCGGAAGGCTTCTCGACTCCGCCCTCGCTGAGATCCTTCACGGCGAATGGATAGGCTTGGAAACCATGCGCTCGCTCATCGAGACAGATGACGACGACACCGGAACCCTCCTCGCACGCATCTCCACTCAGGAAGAACTCGCGCACACTGACACGCAAAAAAACACCTTCGCCGCCGACGAGTCCCCGCAAGGCGACAAACTCAAGGCGCAAGAAGACAACCTGCGCAAACAGGCCAACGAATGCTTGAGCGCGCTCTTCCGCCGTTTCATTAAAAGACGCCGCACAGAACTGGCTACCAGCATTGCAAGCCTACCTACAGACGATTTTTCCCGCCTCAGAGAACTGCAAACCGAGGAAATCGCCCTCCGCAATTCTCTGAAACACATCCCGACCCTGCCCGCGCCAACACCCACCAAACCGTAGCTGTTCAGTCCTGGGAAGAAACACCGTGGATTGAAGATGAGGCGATTTATTTGCCGCTGGATTCAATATGTAATCTCTAAAACAGACGCATCTCGTAAACCAGCACCGTGACGACCGATTTTTGCGCGCGTTCGACAATAGACGTGTTGAGATATAAAAACTAGGGTTCCTCGCTATGCATTGAGTTGCTGCAATTCGCTGGGTTGCTTTTTTTTGCGGCGGCGCCAGATGATATACCCGAAGGCTACCAGACCGCTAAGCAAACCGTAAGTGCTGGGTTCAGGGACAACGCCGAAACGTAGCACGCCGTTTGTATCGAGGATGAAGGTGCGATCCAAGTAATTCGACTGAATCGAGAGGGTCTTCACTTCGCTGTGCTGTAAAATCGCGCCTGTGATAACGCTCAGGGCAAAGTCGGGAGTATCGCTAATTGAGCCTGTATAATCAAAATTAACGTACAAAATAGCGCCCTTGGTGAGGGTAAGCGTGTT
>JAITHA010000015.1 GCA_031280235.1 Puniceicoccales bacterium
GTCAAACGGTGTTCGATGCCAAAGGCTTGGCAGAGTTGATCGAATTCGTGCTGGCCGCTGGGTTCGCGTTCGCGGCTGGCAAAAAGCCGGTCGGTAAACTCTTTTCCGTTGTCGGTCAGAATTTTGACAATCCGAATCGGGCACGCATCGTGCAGCGCCGCGAGAAAGGCGCGAGCACTGTCGGCACTTTTGTCGGGGCGAATTTGCACAAACACCCAGCGCGTGGCCCGGTCGATCGCCACAAACAGATAAGAACGGGCGTTTTCACCGGCTATTTGCGGCAAATACTTGATGTCCACGTGCACATAGCCTGGCTCGTAAGCCTTGAAAGTTTTGCTGGGCGCCTGAGGCGCGGCGGGTTGCAAAGCCCTAAGATTTCCCACTTTATAACGTCGCAGGCAACGATCCAAACCCGAGCGCGAAACCTCTTCGCAAAGAAATTCGCGGCAGACGGCGAGCAAATCATCGAGCGGCAAAAGCAGGCACTTTCGCAACTCGACAACGACCGCCTCTTGCGCAGGCGTCAACGTGGTTTGCAAACGATGCACAGTGTGCGACGCATCGGTAAAAACCTCCCGCGCACGCCACCGGCGAATGGTGCGCTGCCCCACGCCGTAGCGCGTAGCCAGGACAGCGACCGAATCCTTGCTGGCCGCAATTTCGGCGCGAATGGCTGGCGTTGTGCGCGCGTTTTTATGCAGGGCAATGATCATGATGTGATGGGCTTAGTTGATTTTAACGGCTTGAATAACTCAAGCATTATTTTCCGCGCCATGAACAATGCATGCCGCCTTTCGCATATCCAACCATCCGGGACGCGACAGATTTGCGCGCCCGCCGGATTGTCTTCCGGCCCAACTTTAAACCAGCTGGTGCAAAACGTCACAAGCGGTTCTTTATTTTGAACGAACAGGATGTTTGGAACGGATTGTTTTAAGGAGACCGGGTTTGTTTGTGGTGATGCCGTCGATACCCCAGTCAAGCAGTTCTTGCATCCTGCGCGCCTCATCCACCGTCCATGCCCAGACAGTGATTCCGTTTTCGTGCAAAGCGGTTATAAGTTCCCGGGAGAGAAGTGTGTGCTGCAAGTCGAGAATTGAAATGTCGAGTGCACGCGTGAGGGCGAGGAGTTCCTGGATGAATTTATTTTTGTTGCCGGGCGTCTTCCCTCCCTTGAGCAGGGCAACGGGAATTTGAGGCGCGAGGCGGCGAAAGTTTTTTACCACTTCCGTGGAAAAGGCGATGATGACAGCACGGTCCGCAAGTTCCGTTTTGTTGAGGGCGGCGATGATGCCCGGCTCAAGCCCTTCTTCTTTGATTTCGATGACAGGGCGGCAGGGGGTGGCCTTGAGGGTTGCCAAGGTTTCATCCAAGGTTGGTATTTTTTCCCCCGCGAACTTTGCTCCTTTCCAGCTTCCCGCATCGAGGTTTTTGATCTCTTTCAGGGTGCGCGTGTTAAGTTTTGTTTTTTTATCCCTGGCAAGACGGGGGCGTGTGGTGCGGTCAAGCGAATCGTCGTGGAGAATGACGAGCTGTCCGTCGAGTGTTGCGCGAATATCAAATTCACAACCGTCCGCTCCGGCGGCAGCGGCTGAGCGAAATGCGGGCAGTGTGTTTTCGGGAAAACCATGCGAATCTCCCCGGTGGGCGATTATCGGGAGAAGGAGCCTGCTTTTGCCCGTTTTTGTTTCGGCCCGTTCAGAGCCCTGCCCTGACGAGGATTGGGCGGATATTATTACGGCTTGGGAGAGAAAGGCTATTAATGGTAAACAAAAACGCATGACGTTGCCAAAATAGAGTCTGCAAATCGCCTGACAATCATTTTATCCTAAATCCATGCAAGAATAGCCATGTTGTGATATTATTTTCAGTTTCAACAAGAATTTTTCACGAGACATATTGGGCGGGTGTCCCGCTTTGTCTGTAATTTCGTTCCAAGCCTCTGAGGCGGGAGCCTCGATCGGGCCGGGCTGGCGAACAGCCTGATACCAAATGGCCAGTCCCTCTCCATTTGGGAGAGACGGGGGCCAAAACATCGAGGAGCCCGGTAAAATTATAAAAATGTCATTTTTATTTGATGACAAATTATGAACCCAAACTGTGCGACAGAGTCAGCTGCGAAGTGCCTGGGAGTCCGATGCTTCCGGGGTTACTCTTGGGGGGGGGGGGGGGTAATCCTCGCACACCAACACTCATACACCGTTGTGTCGGATTAGATAGTGGACAAGGTAAAACTCTGGGCAAACAATGATAAAAAATAGGGCCCTGCGGGGGCAACTATCGTTTATAGTCGTCTCTCAGGAAATGTTTTTCATGTCTCGTCAGGGTTTGTTTTGCATTTTTTGGGCAACATATAGAAAGTTTCTTTTTCGGCTTCTTCCTCAAGGATTGGGGCATAGGGGCGCCCGACGATGGAGGGGCTGAGAAAGGGGCGTCCAGTGTTTCGTACGACTTGGATGGCTCGGTCATCCCAATATTCGATCATATCGAAGTCTTTGATGTTGGTGATTTCCAGTTCTGGCAGACCGTGTTTTGTCAGCCACTCTTTGATGGGACGGATGGCTTCGGGATTGGCAGCACGTGCGGTGAAAATTTTCACCTGCAAACCATTTTTAATCCAAAATTTGACACGGGCGAGCATGAGTGGAACAGGGTTACCAATATGTTTGATGCCTTGCCATTTGCCGCCGTACGCCAGCGTGCCGTCGAGGTCGACGCCTATCCATGAACTGTTGCCGGGGGGCATCGCTGCTTGCTCGGAGGTCGTCGGAGTGGTTTCAGAGGCTCTTTGTATTTCTGCCTGGTCTCTTGTTTCTACACCCGCTGTCTCCTCTCCCTCAGTTGTTTTCGTCGCTATTGGTTTTTCATCGGGGAAGCGTTCTTCGGGCAGCACTTCGTCGATTTCGAGTATTTGAGGCTGGACGGAGGTTTGTCGGAAAAAAAAATTCGCGAATAGTTTGGTAAACGGATTGGCCTGGCTCATAGGGAAAACTGTGGGTGTGTGGGAACGCTATGCTAACCGTGTAAGTGGTTCGAGGACTGTCTTTATTGCTTGCCTATCTGGGCGCAGGCGACGGCTTCTCGAACTCGTTGCTCTACCTCGGCATAGCGTTCGTTGAGCAAGTCGTCGGGCGAGGCGAACCATCCGCCGCCGCAAGCAAGTACGTTCTTGAGTGCAAGGTATTCCGGGAGCGTTTTCTGGGAGATGCCGCCAGTGGGGATGAAACGCACTTCGGGCAATGGCCCGGCGTAGGCTTTGAGGGTAGCGGCTCCACCAAAATTAGATGCGGGGAAAAACTTCACGACCTTGCACCCATAACTGAGTGCGAGCTCGATTTCGCTCGGCGTCACGCACCCTGGGGTGATGGGCACGTTGTTTTCCTGACACCACGCGAGTACTTGGGGCACGCAGGCTGGGGTGACGAGGAAACGCGCGCCTGCGGCGACGGCCGCCTTCGCGTGCTCCACGGTGCGGATGGTGCCTGCTCCAACGAGGAGATCACCGCAGGCCGCGAGCGCCTCGACAGATTCGAGCGCGCGCGGCGTGCGCAGGGTGAGCTCGACACATGGCAAACCGCCTGCTCTGAGCGCGGTGGCGAGCGGCACGGCATGCGCCGGATCGTCAACAGTGAGTATTGGGAGCAGTCGGAGGCGTGCAAGTTCGTTTAAGGGAAACGGAAGTGTGCTTGTTGACATTGCCTCGGAAGATAGGTGGGGCGTGATCAAAGGGAAGCATGGAAATCAAGCCATTTTTTGCCGCGTGGCGAGAGGTACAGACAGAAGTTGACCCATTTGGGAGTCAAGAAGGCATGGGTGTCTCCGAGTCGGGCACAATTTCAGCTTTCCATTCGAGGCTTTCTCGAGCGAGGATTTGGGCATGAATTACTCCTTCTTGCTTTTCGTCTTTGCCATCCTCTTGTGCTCGGTAGGCGTGGGCTTGTATGTTGGTTGGTGCAGTGCGCGCGCCCTCTTTGCTCGGCGTTGGCAGCGGTATTTGTGGCAGGGATTTATTCTGGTGCTTTCCTTGTTCTTTTTTGTGCCGATGGCCATGCGGGGCGGGAGCTTTCTTGCGATGCTCCGCGTCGTTGGTGTGGGATGGCTGGTTTCGTTGCCCTATTGGTTTATTGCGGCGGCTGGTTTTCATGTCCTCACTCTCATCCACCGGCGCCGTCCTATTTTCCCGGGCTGGGTTGGGCAGCAGCCGTTGCGTGCGGGCCGCGCTGCTTGTTTCGCAAGCTTCGTCGCCGTTATCTCGATTTTCGCCTACGGCTACCACCAATACGTGAACCCGGTGACTACGCACGCCAGCATAACGCTCAAGAAGCCCGGTGGCGCGGCGGGTTCCGTCCGCATTGCCGTCGTCAGCGATCTGCACCTCGGCGACATCGCTGGGAAGGCTCGCCTAGCGCAGAACGTGGCGCAGATAAACGCCATCCAGGCCGACATGATCGTCCTCGTCGGCGACATCATCGACCGGGAGCCGGACATTCTCTGGGAGCAAAATCTTCAGGAGGAATTTCTTCAGCTAAAGGCTCCGCTCGGCATCTACGCCGTCCTGGGGAACCACGAGCACATCGTTGGCCGTGGGGATTCGTGTGCCAGTTTCCTGGAGAGATATTGCGGTGTCCGCGTTTTGCGAGACGAGCTCGTCCCAGTGGCGGACGGGCGATTCTACCTCGCCGGGAGGCGGGATCGTAACGAAGGCCGTGCCCGCCGTGCGCTTGCCGACATTGTGCGCGGAGCAAATTCATCCCTGCCGATTATCGTGCTCGACCACCAGCCCGTCAACCTGTCCCTGCGCGAGGCAGCGGCAGCCGGCGCGGCTCTCCAGATATCGGGGCATACGCACGGGGGCCAGGTCTGGCCCGTCAACTGGGTGACGCCTTTGCTCTATAAGGTGGACTATGGCTTAGGCTGGGAGGGCGACATGGGCATCCTCGTTACGTCAGGCCTGGGCCTGTGGGGGGTTCCTGTACGCATCGGCACGGTGTCTGAGGTGGTGGATTTGCAAGTGCACTTTGACAGCCCTCGCGGAGGAACACCCTGAGGGATCGCCGCGCGCTACGTGTTCGTTGTTGAGCGCATGCCCGCCTTGTCTTCTACTGCCGCCATGACAGCAAGGACACTCGTCAAGGATGCACACGCGGCCACGTCGCCCTCGGGAGAGATTCTCCTCCAAGGTTGGGTGCGCACGCGCCGGGAGGCGAGAAGTTTTTCCTTTGTCGAACTGGGCGACGGCTCTTGCCTCAAAGGAATGCAGGTAATTGTCAACGACTCGTTGCCAGACTACGCGGCGCTCATGCGGCGCTCGACGACGGGCGCGTCCATCAGTGTGCGCGGGCGCCTCGTCGCCTCGCAAGGCGCCGGGCAACGCTGGGAACTCGTGGCGGTGGAGTATGTTGTCGTGGGTGAAGCCGACGCCAGCTATCCTTTGCAAAAGAAAGGGCACACGCTTGAATTTCTCCGCGAAATTGCGCATCTGCGCCCGCGTTCCAACCTCTTCGGCGCGGTGTTTCGTGTGCGCAGCCGCCTCGCCTATGCCATACACACCTTTTTTCAGGAAAGAGGTTTTTTCCACGTCCACACGCCCATCATCACGGCGAGTGATTGCGAGGGTGCCGGCGAGATGTTTGCCGTCTCGACGCTTGATGTGGAAAACCTGCCGCGCGACGCCGAAGGCAGGCTGGACTACGCACGTGATTTCTTTGGGCGCAAGACCTCGCTCACCGTCTCCGGCCAGTTGGAGGGCGAGGCCTTTGCCTGCGCGCTGTCCAATATCTACACCTTTGGGCCGACCTTTCGCGCCGAGAATTCCAATACCTCGCGCCACGCGGCGGAGTTTTGGATGGTGGAGCCAGAGGCCGCTTTTCTCGACCTCGAAGGCGACATGCAATTGGCGGAAGATTTCGTCAAATACCTCATCCGTGACGCGCTGGAGCACTGCGCGGAGGACTTGGCTTTCTTCGGCAAATTTGTGGACAAGGAGCTTGAGGCGCGCCTGCGCTTTGTCGTCGAGCGCCCCTTCCAACATTGCAGTTACACGGAGGCCATCAAAATCCTTGATGATACCACAGCCGCCGGGCACAAGTGGGAGCGGTGCGTCTCTTGGGGCGACAACCTGCAGTCAGAGCACGAGCGCTTCCTCACCGAAGAACACTTTAAGTGCCCGGTGACCGTCCACGATTACCCACGAGCGCTGAAACCCTTCTACATGAAAGTCAATGCCGACGGACGCACTGTGCGTGCCATGGATTTGCTCGTGCCGGGCATCGGCGAAATCATCGGCGGTAGCCAGCGCGAGGAGCGTCTTGACGTGTTGCAGGAAAACATGCGCGCCCACAGCCTCTCCGAAGAAGACTACTGGTGGTATCTCGATCTGCGCCGTTACGGTTCTGTGCCCCATGCGGGATTTGGCCTCGGCTTTGAGCGTATGTTGATGTTCGTCACAGGCGTGGCAAATATTCGCGACGTTGTTCCCTTCGCGCGTACCCCGGGCAACGCCGCGTTTTGACATGGCAGCCGCCACAAACAACCTCGCACGCCCACCGCGCCAAGCTCTCTCCCAAATGCCCACGCACGCTCCACTTCTTCAAGTTCGAGACATCAAAATGCATTTTCCCGTGAAAAGCGGTGTCTTCTCGCGCACAACAGCGTGGTGCAAATCTGTCGATGGCGTCTCTCTCCACGTTGGCCAAGGCGAAACGCTTGGTTTGGTCGGCGAATCTGGCTGCGGTAAATCCACGCTGGGCAAAGTCATCGCCGGGCTCTATCGCCTTACCGCTGGCGAAGTTTTTCTCGACGGCGTCGAAGTCTCGCATCTCAGCGCCCGCCAGCGCCTGCCCCTGCGACGTGATTTACAGATGATTTTCCAGGACCCCGCCGAATCGCTGAACCAGCGTCACACGATCGGCGAAATTCTCGAAGAACCCTACATCATCCACCGCATCGGTACCCGGACTGAGCGACGCCTGCACGTGCGCGAATTACTCTCTCGCGTCGGCCTTGGCGAAGACGCCGTGAACCGCTATCCGTTTGAATTCTCCGGCGGCCAGCGTCAGCGCATCGGCATTGCGCGCGCCATCGCCCTAAAGCCCCGCCTCATCATCTGCGACGAGCCCGTCTCCGCGCTCGACGTTTCCATCCAAGGCCAGGTGCTCAACCTCATGATGGAGCTCCAGCGCGAGATGGGCTTGGCCTATATCTTCATCGCACATGATCTCGCCGTCGTGAAACACGTCAGCGATCGCATAGCTATCATGTACCTCGGCAAGATCGTCGAGCTCGGGCCCACCGAGGAAGTTTACCGCCGCCCGCGCCACGCCTACACTCGTGCCCTCATCTCGGCCATCCCCCAGAACGACCCCGCGCGGCGTACCCAGCGCGTCCTCGTCTCGGGGGACGTGCCCTCGCCCATCAATCCGCCCGAAGGCTGCGCATTTGGCCACCGTATGCAGCACCCACGCCAGCGCGAGACACGTGCCCACCCGCCACAGTTGCGCGAGGTCGTCCCTGGTCACTGGGTCTCCTGGTGCCCATGTTGCTGCAAGGACTATGACACCGCACCCCACGATCTCCGTGAACCCCTTTTACACCCCCAACGGTAAAAACAATAGTGCGACATCATGCCCGGAACATTATCTGGGGTGTGCGGAAAAAACGCTATTTACGCTTGCTTCTGGGACACGGGGACCCACTCTCCCATGCCACAGGGAGCAGCTGTGTCTCTCCAAAGTGGTAAGCTTCACCTCAAATTCAAAAACAAAGATCATGACCTACCTTCGTCTTTTCGGCACATTCGCGCTGGCTGTTGCCGCATCAATCGCGGGCGCCTCTACTGTAAGAGCAGAGGACACGTCTAGGGCACCCGTTGCCCAAGCCTCCACGCCCGGCCTCATAGTCGGGAGGCTGGAAGTCGCCCACGTGAGAGGCGGCATGGTTAGAGCCTTCGACCCCGTGCTCGGCAATAGCCTGCTGAAGCGCGGCATGGTCTTGCGCCCAGGTGCTGTCATTACAACCGACGCCAAAGCCTTTGTCCACCTGTGGATGAATAACGGAGCACACGTCGTCCTCATGCCTAGCTCGGAGCTTGCAGTATTCAGGTCAGACGTCGCCCCCGGGGCCAAGCTCCCCACGAAGGATTTCGCCAAGATCGGTAGCGAGCCTACATCCTCGAACACACAGCTCAACCTTAGCTATGGCAGGGTCATCGTCGAGGTACGTAAGCTCAATATCCCACAGTCCGTTTTCCGCGTCTTCACACCGTTCGCCGAAGCCAGCGTCAAAGGCACCATCTTCGCCGTCGAACAAGGCGAAGACTATGCGCGCATCCTCACCGTCAAAGGCTGCGTCGCCGCCGTGCCGCTTTTGGCCGATTTGGGTGACAAGGCCACTGTCGATGAGGGTAAGTACGTGGTTTATCGCCGAGGCCGTGGCAAAAGATTCACCGTAGATACTCTCTCCCCGGGGGAAATCGACAAGATCCTTCAAGAGCTCGCCGTTGAAGAAGCCCTTGAACCCTTTGATGAGGTTCGCGACGACGAACGCGTGACCGTCGAACACGTTGATAAAGGCCGCACCACAAGCAAAGAAAACGGCGAGTAAGGTTTTGTCTTTTCGCCCGTCGTTGGCGCGCTATCCGCCTCACCGGGGCGCCGAATTCTTAAAAACATTGGCCCAGAGCGTTGCTCCGGGCTGATTTTTTGTACCCTGCGCAGGGCTCACACTGTGCCTCCTTTCCTCCTAATGGAGTGCGGGGTTGTTCTGGCTTGCTTCGCAACCGCTCTTATTGCGTCGCTCGGAACATCGCCGTTTTGGAGGGGACGCGGGAGATTAGACGTGTTGTGATATAGGCGCTCGTCTCAATAACTCGAAAAACACATCAAATTTCTGGCTCAAAATGATAGTTTTTGGCAACTTTCGGGCTTTTTATCGGCACTTCCGTACAGTGAAAAAATCCTATTGAGACTGGAAATAATACCACGACAGGTCTATTAATCCCCCGCACAACAAGCAGCGGGGTGCCGTTTCTTTTTTCAATTCCCCGAACCCATGCCGTGGAGCAACATATCTGTCGGGAGAAAAATAAATGCTTGCCGACGCGAAAAAAATATTTCATGCGAGGCTCATGAAAGCTATCCCTATAAACAAAGTAAGTCTGTTAGCTGTCATTGTCTTCCTTGGTGGGTGCGCCAGTGCTTCCTACAGCGGCTCCCATAAGGGAAGAATCGAGCAGCGCTACTACGTGCTCAGCCCAGCGGCTACAGTCAGCCCGAAGAAAGCCGTTGAGCCGCGCCCCAAGTATATGCTGAACACAGAAGTCAGTTTGCCAATCTACCTCGCCCGCAAGGAAATTGTTACACGTTTATTGGCGCAGGAAGTCGGCGTTAGCTCCTCCGAGTGCTGGTTGGAGCCTCTCGATGAGTCCGTTGGTAGTGCTTTTAGGCACGATCTTGCCCAGCATCTCGGTGTGGAGTTAATGGCCGCCGATTACGTCCTGGATAGAGGCGTTAGGCCTGAGGATTCCGTCTCCGTGCAGGTGGAGATCATTCAGTTTGATGGGCCAGTCAATGGAGAGGTCACCCTGCGCGCGCGCTGGGGGCTTTCGTGGAACTATAAGGGTGGAAACAAGTTTTGGCACACTTCTGCTGGGCAGGGCGAGGTGAAGGTTAAAGTGGCAGACAGCAAAGGGTCGGACTACAATGCCTATGTGGGGGCCATGAGCCAAGCTCTGGACGCGTTGGCGGGGCTTATCGCCCAGGACGTCCGCAAATTGGTAGACTCCAAGCCAGTGGCTGTTGAAAACCAAGTTTCAAAATAAGGGTGATGACCATGAACAAACTTTGCACACTTTTTATCGGGCTCCTCTTTTGTGGATGTACTGTCTTCCCGCCGAAGCCCGACCTGGCGTGTTATTACGTGCTCAACCCAGCTGCTGCAGGTAGCCCGAGAAACGCCGACGAGCTGCGTCCCAAAATCGCGCTGCAGGTAGGGCGCGTCCAGTTGCCTGCCTACCTCGACCGACAGGAAATCGTCACGCGCTCTTCGGCGCAGCAGCTCGCCGTCCACGACACTCAGCGTTGGTTGGAGCCTCTCGGCAAAGCGTGTACGCGCGTTTTTGCGCACGATCTTGCGCAACGCCTTGGCGCGAAGCTCATGACTCATGGTCTCATACTGGATTCTCTCCCGAATACTCCGCAGGGCATTGAGGTGCGGATGGAGATCTACCAATTTGACGGCCCGGTGGATGGCAAAGTCACTCTGCGTGCGCGCTGGATTCTTATAGATCAGTGGGGCTCTATCATGGGCAAGGACAGCGCTGGCATCACCCACTTCGCCGGGCAGGGCGAAGTAAGTGAAAAAATTGCCTCTGCAGGGAAAGAGGCAATTCCCGTCTACGTGGATGCCATGAGCAAAGCAGTGGACGCATTGGCCGGACTTGTCGCGCAGGATATTCGCGAGATGAGTGCCCCAAGAAATAATTTGCAGGCAAACACACCCGCAAAAAGTAATCCCTAACCCAGAAAAAATCATGTCGAACGAAAAAACGAAGATTACCCCCATGGGTAGAACCTGCTTGCTTGTTGCTGTGCTCCTTCTTGCTGGGTGCGCAGCCAGCCCGCCGAAGGCCGATACGACGCGCTACTACGTGCTCAACCCGGCAGCATCCAAAGTCCTGAAAAGGGCCGACGAGTTTCTTCCCGGTGTCACGTTACACGTGGAGGCCAACATCCGCTTGCCATCCTACTTCCCTCAAAAAGAAATCCTTGTGCGCCAGACATCGCAGCAACTCGCTGTTTGCGAGAACGAACGTTGGGCGGAAGATTTGACAGGTGCGGCTAGACGCGTCTTCAGGGTCGATATGGCGCAGCATCTTGGCATGAATCCGTCGGAGTGGTTGCCCAAGCCAGACCAGAATAAAAGCAGAAGGCCTGCTCCTATCAAAAGCTCTGCTTCCAAGGGTTCGAGGTACCTTAAAGTGGGAGTGGACATTATCCAGTTTGACGGCTCAATTGATGGAGAGGTTACCCTGCGTGCGAGCTGGAGTCTCATGTACGTGGAATCAAAAGAGAAAGATAACAATAATAGTTTTTCCCGCACTCCTTCCACTTACGCCTCAAGTGCCCGGCAGGGTGAGGTAAAAGTGAAGGTAGCAAATACTGGAGCGACGGGTTTCGATGGCTATGTGGCGGCCATGAGTCAGGCCTTGGACGGGTTGGCTGGGCTTGTTGCTCAAGATATCCGCAAGATGAATCTCCCCCAAAATAACTTATCGCCGAACGCCGGGGCAGCTGGCGCATCCACGAAAAGGAATCCCTAACCCAGAAAAAAATCATGCCAAACAAGAGAATAAAAACTACTTCCATGAGCAGCATTGGCGCGCTCGTTGTTGCCCTCTTTCTTGGTGGGTGCGCGGCTCGTCCGCCAGAAACCAAACCAATACATCATTACGTGCTCAGCCCGGCGGCAATTCACAGCCCGAAGAAAGCCGACGACTTGCGCCCCAACATCACGTTGGCCGTGCAATTTAACGGGCCCCATTATCTCCAGCGCACGGAGGTCGTTGTACGTCAATCGCCACAGCAGCTTGTGATTAGCGATACCGAGCGTTGGCTTGGGGAGCCAATTAAGGTTTTTGAACAAGTCTTCAGGCGCGATCTCGCCCAGCATCTTGGCATTGAGTTATCCTTGGTGCGAGTTCCCGAGCCGGGTGCTACCCGTGCACGTACCGAGCTCGTTACGGTCTCTGGGGAGATCATCCAGTTTGATGGTCAACTGAATGGCGAAATTACCCTGCGCGCATCTTGGAAGCTTGAGCATTCAATTAAGGAGCCTTCAGATTCGACTGACCACATTATCTATGGTGTCGAGCCGTCTTCCACCCTCACCCAGCAGGGCGAGGTAAAGGTGAGGGTGGCAGATACTGGGCTGCCGGGCTACGACGGCTATGTGGCTGCCATGAGCCAGGCCTTGGACGCATTGGCCGGGCTCGTCGCACAGGACATTCGCAAGATAAGCGCCCCCAAGGGTACGCCCCAGGAGTAATATCGCAAGCCCGCTCACGATTATGCCCATAGCAACAAAACACGGGATCAAAGATACCAAGCATCTTGTCCTCGCGACGCGCAACAAACACAAGATAGTAGAGTTTTTCAGACTCTTTAAGTTGCATTGCCCTGATGTTATCCTCACAGACGCAGCGGCTCTTGGGGGCATGCCCGACATTCGCGAAGACGCTGGAAGTTTTTTGGGCAATGCGCGCCTGAAGGCCCGTGCTCTGCAATCTTTTCTCCACACCAAGGTGCCCATCTGGGCCTTTTCCGATGACAGCGGGCTTTGTTGTGATGCGCTTAAGGGCTTGCCCGGCGTCGATACGGCGAATTTTGCCGGGTTGAAGGCGACCGACAGCGCGAACCGCGCAAAATTGCTCAAAGAACTGCGGGATGTCCCAGATGAAAAACGCACAGCACATTTCATTTGCCAGCTCGTCCTACTTGCATCGGACGGTGTAGAGTATTCTTTCAGCGGTATTTGCCACGGGAGCATCTTGCGCGAGGAATCAGGCGATGGTGGTTTTGGCTATGACTCTATCTTTCAGGCGGACGGCACAAACTGCAGTTTCGCGGTACTGCCCCCAGAAGAGAAAGATGCGATCAGCCACCGGGGGCGCGCCGTAGCCAGCTTTGCCGCATGGCTGGCGGAGCAAGAAGTGGCGCGTGAGGTGGGGTGACACGAATTGCCCGTGTCTCCGGCGAGGTCTCATTTCTGTTCGTCCACCCAGCGAGTGATATTGCGGATGGTCCAAATAGCGACTGCATCGTCGATCTCGGTTTGCACGGTATCGCCCACTTTTTTGCCGAGAAGTTTTTGGGCAAGCGGTGTCTTGTAGGACAAAATGTTGTCTTCGGGGGCGCTGTCCCAAGCGCCGAGAATGGTGTAGCGCATGGGGTGGCCTGCGTCTCCCGGCAGGAGCTCGACGGTGTTGCCGATGGCGACGTTGTCTGTCGTGGCTTCGGAGAAATCGGAGACCCGCCCGGCGATGAGGTCATTTTCGAGCTGTGATTTGCGTGCAAGGAGGGTTTCTTGGTCTTGGCGTGCCATCTTGTACTCGGAGTTTTCGGAGAGATCGCCGTGTTCCTTGGCGATAGCGATGGCTTTCTTGTTTTCGGGGATTTTGTTCCTGACGATGTCCTCTAACTCGCGTTTGCGTGCGTCAAGAGACCATTGGGAGACAACGAGAGTTTGCTCGGCGCGGCCTGCGGAATCCCCGGCGACAAGGCTTTGGATCTTGGGGTGCAGCTTGATGAAGCGCGCGAGGATGGACTTTTTTGTAAGGGGCTCAAAGCCTTGGTTGAGGAGGAGGGACTGGGCGAGGTCGCGGGCGACCTCGTAGCCTGCTTCTTCGAGAAGGTCAGGGATAAGGTCTTTGTCGTCGCTAAGTTCTTCGGCGAGGGGGATGCGGCGCGCGGAGGCGGCCTGCAGGGCTTCGTTGTCAATGGCGTAGAGGATCGCGGCGAGGAGTGTGTGCCCGATGAGCGGGCGGACGATTTCCGCGTATTTTTTGGAGCTGCGGTTGCGGATGACCCAGCTCAGTACTGGACTTTTGAGGGCCTGGGCGTTCAGCCACTCGTGCATGTTTTGAGCGACGAGGTCCGTGCGCTCGCGCTCGATTAGGAAGTTGACGCACTCGGTTGTGAACTTGCCGGAGCTATTGCGGAGGAGCGCGATGATGGTGTCCTCCCAATGGCTTTGTTCGGGATAGACGCGTGTGACGAGGTCGAGGATGCGCTTGAGGTAAGTTGGGGTCTGGGGGATTTGGGCAGCGAGGGCGGAGAGCTCTTCGGAAGAGCAGGAGGTGATGATGGAGCTGGAGGTGGGCTCGAGCTGGTCGACGTTCTCTTTGAGGTGGCGACAGAGGTCGTTGCGCACCCAGATACCGTGCAGACACTCAGCCTTGGAGAGACGTTTGGCGCCCTTGATAGCCGTGGTGAGCTCGTCAAAGATGCGATGCAGGTCATCTATGATGAAGTCATATTTCCCCTCCTCGCCGGATGTTTCCGTGTCGAGGTCGCCTGTACAGAATTCGAAGAGTTTTTCAGCGAGCAGGATTTTTTGGCGTGGGTTTTTGTGCAGGTGGTATTTTTCGAGGATTTCCTGTTCGGGTTTGAGGGGATCTTCGCGAAGGACATATTGCCCGTCCTTCTTATCCGGGACGGCGATGTCTGGGTCTTGCACGAGGAGGCGTTTTGTGTTGGCCCACCATTTCTTGGCCTTCACAGGACCGAGCAGGCGGGAGAAAAGCCCTTCCAGCTCAATGCTCGACATGGATTGTCTGGCGTCGGTGCGCAGCACTTGCTTTACCAGCTCAGCGGGGTCGTTTTTGACGAGGTCTGCGATGGTGTCGGGCTCGGTTTTTTGGCGGACGAGAATGTTGTCTGCGGGGAGCACCTCGAGTTTGCCTACACAAAATTCTGGAGCCATTGGGTGGTTTTCCTTGCCGCATTCTGGGAAGTCTATGATGAGGCGGTTGGTGGTGGGGTCATACCGTTTAATCTGCCCGAATCCCCAAGCGCGGTGCATGCAGTAGGCGCCATCTTGCATCGCCTCCAATTTTTCCCGTGCATCACGCAGGGCGGGGTTTGTCGTCATCAAGTGCTCTATGGTCTCGTCGTTCATTGTGGTTGGCTGGTATTCAAAGGCACAGCATGTCATGAGGAAAACACGTAAAGGCAAGATTCTTGTCACTTCTTCGGTGGCGCAGGCTTTCGCCTTGGAAGGCAAAAAACGCTTCACTCTCCGGTGTATGTGGGTACCCTTCTCGACCCTTATGTCCATTGAACAATACTTCGCCGCCCAGTTCAATACAGCCCCGGCCTTTGTCGCTCGCGCGCCCGGGCGCCTTGAATTTATCGGCAACCATCTTGATTACAACGGAGGCCTTGTGCTTGGCGCGGCGATAGATCGCTACGTGACCGTTGCCGTCGCGCCTCGTGCGGATAGGCGAATCGTGCTCGCCAGTGAATCGCAGCCTGTGCGCGTGGAGAACTCGCTGGATGCGCTCGCACCCGCCAAGGGTGCCACCTCGTGGGGGAATTACCCGCTTGGCATGTTAAAGGTCATGCGCGATGCTGGCCTTGAGGTGTCGCATGGGTTTAACCTCGCCGTATCAAATGACCTTCCCATCGGAGCAGGGCTCTCCAGCAGCGCGGCGATAGAGCTGGCGACAGGCCTCGCCCTTGGTGCGCTCTACCACTACTCGCTCGATCGCAGACAGCTCGCCTTTCTGGGTCGGGCGGCAGAAAACAACTTTGTGGGCATGCCCTGTGGCATCCTTGATCAGGGCAGCAGCGCTTTTGGAAAGGCAGGGTCACTTGTGCTCATCGACTGCGCCACAAACGATTTCTCCACGCGCCCGATGCCTGGTGGCACGCATTTCTGGGTCTTCAATACGCTGAAAAAACACACTCTCATCGACTCCTTTTACGCCGCGCGAAATAGGGAGTGCATGGAGTCTCTCGCCATCTTGCGGCAAACTGCGCCAAGCTTGGCAAACCTTGCCACAGCCACGGAAGAGCAGGTAAAGGTAGCCCGCGAAGACCTTGGCGAAACACGCTTCAAACGCGCCCTCCACGTCGTCCGCGAGATGGCACGCGTGCGCGACACACTTGCCGCGCTTGATGCACAAGATACCGCGCGCGTGGGCCGCAATCTCACGGCATCGCACGGCAGTTCGCGCGAGCTTTTTGAAAATAGCTGCGAGGAGCTGGACTTTCTCGTCGCGCGTGTCGTCGGGATGCCCGGCGTATTTGGCGCGCGCTTGAGTGGTGGTGGTTTTGGTGGGGCAGCCATGGCTTTGACTGACGGCTCCTTTTCGGCAGATGCGGCGGGCCAGTTGCTCAAGGATTACCGCGCGAAATTTGGCAACGTACCGACGATTTTCAGTTCTCGTACGGGAGATGGCGCAGCTTTGCTGTGAGCGCGCTGTGCCTGCCTGCCCATCACCGCAGGGAGCTTGCCCAATCCGCCTCGCCGGCCTGCCAAACGGGTTGGCTGGCATCGCCCGGGCAGTCGTGCAAGCCGAGTGTGCGGGCCAGGAGAACGTGATAGTTGACGCCCAGTGACTCCGTTTTTCTCCATGTCGTGATGACATGGACGGCGTGGCGTGCACGCGTGAGCGCGACGTAGAGCTTGCACAAGCTCTCGTGGCACGCGTTATTCTGGCGTGCCCACAGGTGCGCATCAAGCACGGGGGTACTCTCGCAAATGAACTTGTTTGGCGACGCCATCACCCAGGGACTTGGCGCTTGCGCGGGCGAAGTGGCAAATTCTTCGGTACGTGCAGAGTTCAGGCGGTTGCCTTCGAGAAAGGGCAGGAACACGGCGTCAAATTCGAGGCCTTTTGCCTTGTGGATGGTCATTACTTGAACGCTCGAGGAGTCGCTGTTGTCACGAAGGCGTGAACGGCGCGCATAGCGGATGAATTCGTCGATGTCGCGCGAACCCGTGGCATCAAACTCTTGTGCGATAGCGAGCAATTGCTCACAGCGGAGGGAGGAAAATGCATCATTCGGGAGCGTGTCGCCAAGCTCGGTCATCACGCTTTGGAGTGTTTCGCTGATTCCTCGCGCGGCTACTTTGGAGAGCAGGCGTTCGTGCACCGCCCCGCGTTGTTTGGCGAGCCAATGGGCCATGGGCGGCGCCATGGCGACGATGCCGACGGACAGCGTGTCTCCTGGGTGGGCGACCATGCCAAGTAGTGCTAGGAAGACGAGCGAGACAGGGTTGTCTGTGCAAACGGAGACGTCGGAATCAGCGGAGACGCGGACTCCCCTCTCGCGCAGGAAACGTATCGCGATTTTTGCCTCATCGTTGTCTTGGGTGAGCAGGCCAACGGTGAGCTTTTGCTGCAGCGGGAGGAGTCCTTGGAGAAGTTCGAAGGTACATTCCAAGCGCTTTAGCATGTCTTCTCCCCGAGTGTCGCACTTGGGGCAGACGTGCCACGCACTCCAGCCCTTGCGCGTCTGTGCTTCGCCTGCGGGCTTGTGTTCTTCCCACTCCCGCCAGCATTGCTCAAGCTGTGTTTCTGGCAGGATGGTACTTCCGCCTTTGAGGGCGCCAAAGACGGCGTTGACGAGTTCGAGCACTCCCGGGCTGGAGCGCCATGAATTGTTGAGCGGGCGCATGCCCATGCAGTGCGCATAGTGTTCGTGGAGTTTGCGCAGTAGCTTGAAGTCCCCGCCGCGCCAGCCGTAGAGGGCCTGTTTTTCATCGCCGACAAAAAAAGCGCTGCGCTCGCCAGACTCATCAGTGAGCACTTGGTCGAGGTTGTCTTCGATGATGCCCCATTGCTTGGGGCTCGTGTCTTGAAACTCGTCGAAGAGCCAATGGTCGATACGCGCGTCGAGGCGCAGGCTGAAGTCGAAGCGCTGTTTTTCGAGGAGGTGGATGAAATCTTCGAAGGTAAGCCATCCCGCGCAGCGGATAAGGTGGTCGTAGCTGGCGTCATATTTTTCCAGCAACAGGCGGGAGCTTTTCGCTATGCGCAGGCAATGTGCCAACGAGCCGCCGATGATGTGGCGTGCGAGTACGAGAAAGGCAGCACTGATGGGCTGAGGGAGCCGGGTCGGCACCCCGTAGTACACGACTTCAAGTAGCTTGCCATTTTCTGCTTTCGGGGCGTTTTGCAGCTTGGGAAGCAGGTTCCTGAAAAACGAAACTTCGAACTCCGAGATGGGACTTCCAGGATGCCACGAGGCTGCGTTCTGCGCGAATTTCAGTATGGCCTGCCCGAGCCTTTTTGGCGGTGCCCCGCCTTGGGCATAAGCGATGAGCTGTTCGAGGGCAGCGATGAGTTCCTCCTTTTCGGGCACTGGGAACCACGGGCAGCCTGCGCCGCCGAACACCGCCGCCTTGTCGCCCCAAGCCTCGTGCTCGGGGAAACTGTGCAGCAGAGAAAGCGCTTGGGTGACGAAGCTGCGGAGATGCTTCTGGAGGCTTCCGCTTTCGTAGCCCCAAGTGGTATTTCGAAATACGGCCAGAAAATCCCGGTGCGTTGTATTGCCCGTGAGCTCTCTCCGGAAACAGAAGCGCAGGGCATTGTCTTTGGCGGACTCTTCCAGGCGTTCGTCGAGTAGTGAGAAGGGGCGCACCAACCCGATTTCCACAGAGACCACCCGTGCGAGTTGTTGGAAAAAGGCATCGAAAGTGCTGAGCTTGAGCTGGTGGGAACGTTGCAAGGTCTGCGCGAGCAAATTTGCGAAATCCAGCGAGCCAAGGACTTGTGCATCGCCTGGCCCGATTTCTGTCGCGAGCCTCAGCGCCGTCTCCTCACTACTGGCGGCATCGGCGATTTTGAGGAACACGCGCCGAGCGAATTCTCCGGCGGCCTTTCGCGTGAAGGTGAGCGCGAGGATGGAGCTGGGCTCGGCTCCGGTGGCAAGCAGTCGGATGATGCGACTGGAAAGCTGGTAGGTCTTCCCCGAGCCTGCGGAGGCGAGAATGGCTTCGTTGAGGATGCGTCCTCTCATAAAGGAAACGCCACGACCAGACACATGAGGCCTGGTTTGGCAACTCTTTCGTGGCGCACAGCGTCCCAGCGCCCCAAAGGAAATGCCCGACATCTTTTTTGAAAAACCACTTGACGCCCGTGTTATACCATGCAACGTGCCCCCCTTCCTTTTTTCGTCATCGCAGGCGGGAGAGGAACTGTTCTTCGATGTCACGCCCTTGTAGCTCAGTTGGTAGAGCACGTCCTTGGTAAGGACGAGGTCGGCAGTTCGAATCTGCTCGGGGGCTCCATCTTGTACGGCGGACGGTCCAACCCACTTTTTCTCAACAACACAAACCAACAACATAAAACAAAAATGGCTAAAGAAGACTTCAAGAGAAACAAGCCCCACGTGAACGTGGGCACCATCGGTCATATCGACCACGGGAAAACGACGACGACGGCGGCGATCCTCGCCGTGCAGGCCAGCAAGGGCCTCGCCGTCGTGAAGTCCTACGGCGATATCGCCAAGGGCGGCACTGTGCGCGACGCGACCAAGACGGTCACCATCGCCGCCGCCCACGTGGAGTACGAGTCCGAGGCGCGCCACTACGCGCACGTGGACTGTCCCGGCCACGCCGACTTCGTCAAGAACATGATCACGGGTGCGGCCCAAATGGACGGGGCGATTCTCGTCGTCTCTGCCTCCGATGGCCCCATGCCTCAGACGCGCGAGCACATCCTCCTCGCCAAGCAGGTAGGTGTGCCGGCGATCGTCGTCTGGCTCAACAAGGTGGACCTCCTCGATGACCCGGAGCTCATTGAGCTCGTCGAAATGGAAATCCGCGACTTGCTCAACAAATACGAGTACAACGGCGATTCCGCGACCATCGTCCGCGGTTCCGCGACGGCTGCCCTCGCTCTCAAGCCAGAAGGCATTGAGGCCGTTACCCAGCTGATGCAGGCACTTGATAGCGACATCGCCGAGCCGACGCGCGAAATCGATCTGCCTTTTCTCATGTCTGTCGAAGACGTGTTCACCATCACAGGCCGTGGCACCGTCGCCACCGGGCGCATTGAACGCGGCAAAGTCAAGGTTGGCGAGGAAGTCGAGATCGTTGGCCTTGGCGAAACCAAAAAGACCATCGTCACGGGCGTTGAAATGTTCCGCAAGAATCTCGATGAAGGTATCGCGGGCGACAACGTTGGTCTCCTCCTGCGCGGGATCGACAAAGACCAAGTACAACGCGGCCACAGCCTCGCCAAGCCCGGCTCCATCAAGCCGCACACCAACGCGATGGCGCAAATCTACGTTCTCACTAAGGACGAAGGTGGCCGTCACACACCGTTCTTCTCCAATTACCGCCCGCAGTTCTTCTTTGGCACGGCTGACGTCACAGGCGTCTGTACGCTTCCTGAAGGCGTGGAAATGGTCATGCCCGGCGACAACATCAAGATCACTGTCGAGCTCCAGAAACCTGTCGCGATGGAAAAAGGCAAGCGCTTCGCCATTCGCGAAGGTGGCCGTACGATCGGCTCCGGGCAGATTGTCGAAGTCATCAAGTAACCGCTCCGGCAATTCACACGAAAAACTCAAAAGGAATGCCGCGAGCCTGCCAACTCAGGTTCCGGCATTCCGTCTAATAAGTACGATTTATAGGGGTGTAGTTCAATTGGTAGAGCAGCGGTCTCCAAAACCGCAAGTTGGGGGTTCGACTCCCTCCGCCCCTGCCACCTTCACAAATGAAGAAAGCAGCCAACATATTCACCGCCATCTTTTCCTTCTTCGGAAAGATACGTCTCTTCTGGCAAGAGACTCTCACCGAGGTCAAGGACAAGGCTGTCTGGCCGACACCTCGCGAGCTGGCCCAATCCACACTCGTCGTCGTGGTCTCTATCGCCATCCTCTCCGCCTTCGTCTTCCTGTACGATTTCTCAATGCACGAATTGATCCGCTTTATCACGCGCAAAGTCACCCACTAACCCTTCTTCCCAACACTTTCCCTTAGGAAAAACCTCTTCCCGTACCCAAGCGTATGAGCACCACCAACGAAACACCGCAACAAGTAGCCTCGGAACAAGACGGCCCAGTGGATACGGCTTCGCAACCCCTCCCGATCGCAAATACCTCGGAATCCCTCTCAGGTTTCCGTTGGTACGCCATCCAGATTCTCTCCAACATGGAGGGAAAGGTTAAACGTTTTCTCGATAAATTCATTGAAATTGAAGAAATGGGAGAATTTTTCCTTCCTCCGCCGGGGCGCCCGCGTACAGACCGCGTTCTCATGCCTTGCGAGACCGTTGAGGAAATTAAAAGCGGCAAAAAGACAGAAAAAATTCGTAAACTTTATCCCAATTACATGTTTCTCCAGATGCGCCTCTACGACGAGGCGGGGAGACTGCTCCACAAGCCTTGGTATTTCGTCAACAACGTTCAAGGTGTCATTGGTTTCATCGGGGGAGAAGCCCCGATACCCCTGCGTTCACACGAAATTGCCCGCATCCTTAAACAAGTGGAAGAGGCTGAAGGGAAAGCAGTTCCACGTGTTGTCTTCACTGTTGGCGAGGAAGTCAAGGTGATCGATGGTCCATTCGCCAATATGCTGGGGCGCGTCGAAGCCGTAGACCGCGACCGCGGAAAAGTCGAAGTTTCCGTCTCCATCTTCGGGCGTTTCACTCCCGTGGAACTTGAGTTCTGGCAGGTGGAACGCCAAGGCGAACAATAAATTTTCACAACAAGACAATAACAAGCAACAAAGAAAAAGAACATGGCTAAGAAAGTCGTCGGAGAAATTCGTCTCCAGCTCCCAGCGGGAGCTGCCAACCCTGCGCCACCCGTGGGCCCTGCCTTGGGCGCAAAGGGCGTCAACATCATGGCGTTTTGCAAAGAATTTAACGCCAGAACAAAGGATCAGGCTGGGCTCATTCTCCCCGTGGTGATCACAGTCTATCAAGACAAGTCTTTCACCTTCATCCTCAAATCGCCCCCGGCCCCTGTGCTTCTGAAAAAAGCCGCCAAAATCGAGAGCGGCTCGGGTGTCCCCAACCGCGAAAAAGTGGGCAAAGTCACTCGCAAACAGATTCTCGAAATTGTCGAGATGAAGAAGAAAGACCTGAACGCCGCCAATCCAGATGCCGCCGTACGTATGATTGAAGGCACAGCACGTTCAATGGGCATTGAGGTCGTCGATTAATTCGCCACGCTTCCGCAGCGACGACAGAGGACGTTTATCGCCCAATGGGGCCCATCCCAAGCAGATGGACGCTGGGCTTTGTCGGGAAGGGAGGAAGGAATTTGTGTTGAGGCCCATTCGCCCAAGTGCCAATTTGACCGGCGCTTACAGGGTCATATGTCTTCCAGCTCACATCTATTCTCCAAGATCACCGAACATCGCGAATGGCTCGCGACTCAAGCCGCCCTTCCAGACGGTTTTCGTGTTGGCACATCGCGTCTGGATTTCGTCCCTGCCGAGGCTCCCAAGCCCGCCCAGATGACCCTCACCCTCATCGCTTGCAATAAGCCAACACCTGACTTCGCTGCCGTTTTCACACGCAATGCTTTCCCTGGGGCCCCGGTTATCGTGGGCCGTCGTCGGTTGGATTCGGCCTGCCTCGGCGCGATTTTGGTAAACAACAAAATTTCCAACGTTTGTGCTCCGGGCGGTGTCGAGACTTCGGAGCGTCTTTGTGCTTCTGCCGCCGCCTTGCTAGGCCTCGCCCCAGATCAGGTGCTTCCTTCGTCCACAGGCGTCATCGGCTGGTGCTTGCCTGAGGCAGACATGCTCGCCGCTCTCCCGCTACTCGTTGCTTCCCTCCGCCAGGGCAGCATATTGCCTGCCGCCGAAGGCATCGTTACCACAGACCTCTACCCCAAGATACGTCGTGTCACACTTGGCTCAGGGTCCATCGTCGCTATTGGCAAGGGCGCCGGGATGATTGAGCCAAACCTCGCCACGATGCTCGTCTATATCCTGACGGACATTGCCGTGCCGCGCCACGTTCTCCGCCCGATGCTTGTGCGTGTTGTTGAGACAAGCTTTAATTCCATCAGCATCGATAGCGACACTAGCACCTCGGACACCGTTGTTCTGCTTTCCTCAGGCCAAAAACCTTGTTCCAGTTATGACGTGTTCGAAGAAGCCTTGAGTTGCGTTTGCCAAGATCTCGCGGAGGACATTGTGCGCAATGGAGAAGGTGTTCACCATGTTATTCGTGTGACGGTTTCCGATGCGCCTGATGTCGCCACTGCCCGCGCTTTTGGCAAAGCCATTGTCAACGCCCCTTTGTTCAAATGCGCCGTTGCTGGCAACGATCCGAATGTTGGCCGCCTTATCCAGGCCATCGGTAAACACGTCGGCAGTAGCACCACGGGCTATGATCTCTCACGTTTGCGCGCTTCCATCGGAAGCACAGAAATTTTCGCGAGCGGTACATTCTGCCTCGACCCCTCTAAAGAAGCCGCGCTCACCGCCTATCTGCGCTCTGCCGAACTTTATGCAAGTGAGCCGGATGCCAATGGATTTTTTGCCCCGCTCGTCCAATACCCGCCTCATGAACGCTGCGTAGAGGTTACCCTCTCCCTCGGCATCGGCAGTGCCACCGCCACCGTTGTCGGCGCTGACCTCACGCACGAATATATCAGCGAAAACGCCGATTATCGCAGCTGAGCTCGGCTGACCACATTGGGCATGTAGCGCATTTCCGCGCACGCGATGGAACAATGAGTCTGGATCCCTCCCGCAAAGCATGCTGACTCTCCACGATTTTTCCTACGAGCACGATGATGGCGCGCCGCTTTTCGATCGGCTTAACTTTGCTTTCCGTCCGCACCGTCATGGGTTGGTGGGTGCCAATGGCGTCGGCAAATCCACGCTCGCGCGCCTGCTCGCCGGGCAACTTTCCCCCACTCGGGGCACGGTCGCGAAGCCGGCCCGTCTCTTGGTGCGTTATCTCCCGCAGGACGAGCCGCGCGACGCCATCACCGGCAGCGCCGACGCCACCGTCGCAGACGCGCTTGTGGATTTCTGGGACGGGCTCGACGCGCCGCTCCCTGATTGTGCCCGGGCGTGGCTCGACGCGCTTCCCGATGGGCGCGCCCTTCGCGATCTCAGCGGTGGCGAGTGGCTGAAACTGCGCCTCCTGCGCCTTCTCGCCGACCCGGGCGCGCACGGCGACGATTTCCTCATTCTCGACGAGCCGTCCAACCACCTCGACGCCGACGGGCGCGCCATCCTCGTCACGCTGCTCCGTGCCTGGGCTGGACGCGGCCTCGTCATCATCACGCACGACCGCCAGCTCCTGCACCACGTTGACGAAATCGTGGAACTCACCCCGCGCGGTCTCCGCGGTTTCACCGGTGCGTTTCCCCAATATTGGCAACAGCGCGAGCGCGCCCGCGCTCTTCAATCCGAACAGCTCCGCCAGGCGCGCCGCGACAAAAAACACGCCGAGCAGCAACGCCGCGAACAACTTGCCGCGCAAGAAAGCCGCATGAGACGGGCCGCGCGCAACGCCTCCGGCGGCGGCATCCCCCGCATCATCGCCGGGGCCCGCAAACGCGAGGCGCAGGCCACGCTTGGCAAACTTCACCACGTCACCGATGACGCGCTCGCCGAGGCCGGCGCGCGCCTCCGCGAGGCAGCCGATGCGCTTGAACGCGATCCATTTCTGCGCCTCGATTTTGCCTCTGCCGTGCCTGCCTCCGGACAAGTTTTTTTCGCCGCCCGCGATCTCAACCTCCGCTTCCTCAACGCCACCGCGCCCCTCTGGCCCGCGCCGCTCAACTTCACCATGGCCGGCTCGGAGCGTTGGCGCATCCAC
>JAITHA010000025.1 GCA_031280235.1 Puniceicoccales bacterium
GCAAAATGGCGTCCGCCGCAGCGCTGCTTGCGAGAATCCGTCCCGCGTTGTGGATCGTGCCGCCGTTGACGAGGTAAATTGTGGCGATGGCATCGGCGGTTGTGGTTTCAATCGTGGCGCCACGTGCGCCGCAGATCAGCACCCTCGCCGAGAGCGCCCTACCCATGAGCGCGCCAACACCCACCCACTGATTTGGACGGCTACGCCAAACCGTTCACAGTCCGCCCCCCACTTGCAGAGCCCAATCTGCGCCGCGAGCGGGGAAGCCGGTTGCGGTGTCTTTTTAATTTCCGCGAGTGTGGGCTTCGAGAAACCAGAGGCTTTTATCGAGTGAGCGAGAGAGGCCAGTGAGGAGGTCAGATGTGCCGGTGTCGCCGCCTTCGGCGGTGGCATCTATGGCGGAGCGGACGGCGTTGGCGATAGTGGCGGTCTGCTTGATGAGGGTGTTGATCCAGCCGAGTTCTCCTTTGGGTACATCAACGGGGGGGACTTGTGAGACGGAGGCGGCTTGGTGTATTTTTCCGTTGGCTATTCCGCCGAGGGCGACGATGCGTTCGGCGACATCGTCTATGGGTTCAAAGAATTCTCCCGCCAGTTTGTCAAAGAGTTCGTGTTGGGCGAAGAAAGTTGGGCCGCAGACATTCCAGTGGGCATATTTAGCTTGGAAGTGCAGATCGATGAGGTCTGCGAGGGTTTGGTTGAGCAGGCGTGTGGATTTTTCGCGCGCGGCGGCGGAAAGGTTGTTCGAGGTCTCTGCGAGTGTGCTTTTCGCAGGCTTGGTTGTTTTGGTAGCGTTGGGCATGTGTGCTGGCGTTGGTGTTGTTGTGGGTTACCACAGGGAGCTCGGTAGCCGCGTGTGGGGTTTGTGTGGGGTGATGAAGGTATTGGTTTTAATGGCGTCAATCCCTGTGTTGGACGTTTTTGCTTACCAAGTAGGCGCGTGCTCTTGCTCCGGGGAAACAGGGTGCGCTTGTGATGGTGTTTGGGCGCCGCAGCCTTGCTTCAGTGTTTTCTGGATCAGGAGTGTTTTAGCAAGGCGGTGTTGAGTCCGGCCGTTGTTGGGGCGCCACCCATGGCGAAATCAGGTTTTCCGCCGCCTTTTCCGCCGAGGGTGGAGCATAGGGAGGAGATGATCTTTCCTGCGTTGTGGCCTGCGTTGACGGCGGTGGGAGAACATTGGCAAACGAGGCTGGCTTTGTCGGCGATGGTTGCTCCGAGAATGACGAGGTCGGCGTGCCTGGCGAGCTCGTTGGCGAGTTCGCGCAGGCTGGTGGGTGTGTCGAGGAAGCTGGGTGTGGGGTTGATGTGGTGAATGAGGCGGCGGAGGCCGTCATGGGTGTTTTGGGTTTCGTGGGCGAGGGTGGTGGCGAGGGTGTTTTGTTCGCGCAAGAGACAGGCGCGCAGACGTTTTTCCTGGGAGGCGAGTTGGGCGAGGAGTTGTTCGATGCGGTGGTCGAGTTCGCTTGGGGTGGTGGCGGTTTTGCGGGCGAGGATGGCAAGCTTGTCGGTGTCTGCGCAGGCGAGGGTGTAGGCAATTTCGCCAGCGGTGGCTTCGATGCGGCGCGTTCCGGCGGCGATGGCGTTTTCTGAGGTGATGCGGAAGAAACCGATTTCGCCGGTACGACGGATGTGGGTACCGCCGCAAAGTTCCATGGAATATCCATTGAGGGCGTCGGCGCCGCCACCGATTTGGACGACGCGGACGGTATCGCCGTATTTATCGCCGAAAAATTGCATGATGTCTGTGCGGTCTTTGACGGATGCATGCGGGACGTTGGTCCATGTGACTGGGGCGTTTTCGCGAATTTTAGCATTCACGAGGGCTTCGATGGCGCGGACTCGTTCGGGGGAGAGCGGGGCGCAGTTAAAGTCGAAGGTGAGCTTTTCGTCGTTCACGAAGGAGCCTTTTTGGGCGATGGCGCAGTTGACGGTTTTGTGCAAGGCCCAGTGGAGGAGGTGCGTGGCGGTGTGGTGGCGTTCGATGGCAAGGCGGCGGGTGAGGTTGACTTGCAGGCGGGCGAGTGTGCCGATGATAGCGGGGGGGAGCGGAGGGCAGTTTTTGTCGAGGACGTGGAGGAAGATGTCGCCTGTTTTTTGTGTGTTGGTGATGGCGAGACGGCTTGGTGTGCCATGGATTTCGCAGGTACCTGTGTCGCCCACCTGACCGCCCATTTCGGCGTAGAAAGGTGTTTTGTCGAAGACGAGGGCTGTGGCGCCGCCTTTGATTTTGACGATTTCGAGGATGCTGGCGCTGCAGGAGAATTGTTCGTAGCCGAGGAAGGTGGTGGGGGCAGTGGTGTGGATGGTGGCGACTTCAATGATTTCGCGCTTTTGTGCGGCTTTGGCGCGTGCACGTTGTTCGTCCATGAGGGTGTCGAAAGCGGCGACGTCCACGGTCAGGTTGCGCTCGCGTGCGAGGAGTTGTGTGAGGTCGAGCGGGAAGCCGTAGGTGTCGTAAAGTTTGAAGGCGAAATCTCCTGAGAGTTGGCCATTGTGGGCAGGGCGTGCGGCCTCTGTTTCGAAGAGTTCCATCCCGCGGTCGAGGGTTTTGTTGAATGTTTCCTCTTCTGTGCGGATGACGTCTTGTATGTGTGTGGCGTGTGTGCGCAGCTCTGGAAAGACGTCGCCCATTGTGGTAGCGAGCTCGCTGGTGAGTTTGTGAAAAAAGGGTTTGTGGAGGCCGAGAGTGCGCCCGTAGCGGACGGCGCGCCGGAGGATGCGCCGGAGGACGTAGTGGCGCTCTGAGTTGCCTGGCGAGATGCCGTCTGCGATGGCGAAAGAGAGGGTGCGGATGTGGTCTGCTATGACGCGGAAGGCGATGTCTGTGCGTTCCTGCTCTGTGGCGCCTTGGGTGCCTGGGGTGGGGAGAGTGGAGGTGTAGTGTTTACCGGAGAGCCTGGCGATGGCGTCGAAGAGTGGGCGGAAGATGTCTGTCTCGTAGTTGGAGATGGTGGCGTCAAAGCGGGAGAAGCCTTGTGTGCATTGGATGATGGAGGAGACGCGCTCGAAGCCCATGCCAGTGTCCACATGGCATGCGGGCAGGGGCGAGAATGAGCCATCCACGTTGGCATTGAATTGGATGAAAACGAGGTTCCAAATTTCGATGCACAGGGGGGAGCCTTTGTTGACGAGGGAGCCGTGCGAATCGCCGTTGGGTGTGAGGTCCATGTGCAACTCTGAACAGGGGCCGCAGGGGCCTGTTTCTCCCATCATCCAGAAGTTGTCTTTCTTATTACCGTTGACGATGTGGGAGACGGGGTCGAGGCCGACGGCGCGGAATTTTTCCGCCCATGCATTCCAGGCTTCCTGGTCGAAGTCTGCCGGGTCGCCCTTCGTTTTATCTGGGGCGTAAACGGTGGCATAGAGTCGCTGGGGAGGGAAATGCCATGTATTGACAATGAGTTCCCAGGCCCAATCGATTGCTTCTTTTTTGAAGTAATCGCCGAAGGACCAATTACCCAGCATTTCGAAGAAAGTGTGGTGGTAGGTGTCGAGGCCTACGTCTTCGAGGTCGTTATGTTTGCCGCCTGCGCGAATGCATTTCTGGGTATCTGCCGCGCGCCTTGGGGAATATGGGCATTTTCTTTCGCCGAGGAAAATGGGGACGAATTGGTTCATGCCCGCGTTGGTGAAGAGCAAGTTTGGCGAGTCCGGCAGGAGGCTCGCTGAGGGCACAACGGCGTGCTGTTTTGACTGGAAGAAATCGAGAAAACTCCGGCGGATCTGCAAAGAGGTCATCATAACGGTAGCTGTAGAAAAAGAGGCGGCGTATGCAAAAACACGGCCTCGACTTGGCAACAACGTTGTGGGGTGGAAGCTGTGAAAAATGCCTTGCCGTCGCCTGCGTTCTCCTGCTCACTCTGTCCCCTTTCTGGCAAACAAGCAACTAGCGACAACTCACCATGAAACTCTTCTCCTTATCTCTTCTTGCACTCGCCGTGCTGGCCACGGGTTGCGAGACCCCGCCCGCCAATCCGCCGGCTGAATACGGCAGTGATGCCGGAGCTGGTCATGGCCTCTCGGCCTTTGCGGGTGGCGGCCCCGGCTTGCCGACTCGTTCGGTGACGGCATCGGGCGCTTTCTCAGCTTTTGATGCGACGACTGGGGAATGGGACGCGCGCGCCGTGCTCACCATCGTCTATTTCGGTTTTGACAAGTACAACGTCGGCCCGGCAGAGCGCGCCAAGCTCGACGCAATTGCAGCCAACGCGCAGAACATCCGCGTCATCGTCGCTGGATACACCGATCGTTTTGGGACAGACCAATATAACCACGGCCTCTCCGACAGGCGTGCACAGAGTGTGAAACAATACCTTGTGGGCCTTGGTGTTCCCGAGGCCAACATCGAGATACAGGCTTTCGGCAAACAATATGCGAAACCCAGTGGCAGCCGCAGCGACCTTGCGGGGGATCGACGGGCAGTCGTCGTCAACGCAAGTTACCAGCCCTGAAACCAACGCCTAAATGCACTCCTGTGCATGCGAATTGGGAAAACCGCCCCGGACAATGCGAGGCGGTTTTTTCGTCTCGTGGTGGTGGTGTTTACTGCGCTACCACAGGCCCTTTCATCCATGGAACAGACAACGACGCGAACAGCGACTCTCAGCCCACCACCCGGCCATTTTGCTGCCTACATCTTTGATTGCGATGGCACCCTGGCTGCCACCATGCGCCTGCACTACGCCGCCTGGCTCCATGCCATCGGATGTCAGTACCGGGGTACGGTGGACTGGTCTTGGGAGAACTTTTGCACAATGGGCGGCATGTCCATTGAGGATACCGTAGACGTGCTTCAGGAACGGCTCCAAATCCGTTTGGACATCCCGCGAATCATCGCTGAAACGGATGCCTACCTTGACCTGAACATCGACGCCGTGGAGCCGTGCGCGGATGCGCTCGATCTTGCGCGGCAGGCCTTGGCGACGGGCATCCAACTTGCCGTGGCCTCGGGCGGTTTTCGCTGGCGCGTGGAGCGTACCCTGCGCGCCATCCATGCCACAGAGCTTTTCCCCGTTGTCGTCGCCAGCGAAGACGTCGCACGCGTCAAGCCTGCGCCAGATCTTTTCCTGCTCGCGGCCAAGAAGCTTGGGGTTTCCCCCACAGCGTGCCTCGTCGTAGAGGACAGTCCCAAGGGGCGCGAAGCGGCCACAGCCGCCGGGATGGCTTGCCTGCTTGTCGCACCCCGGTGAAGCACGCATGCCACCGAGCACAAACAATGGGTGACAAGGTTTTCCCTTCCTGTTCTTCTCCGCCCCTCCTACATATATCGCATGGCAAACACCCAACCAACTCTCCTCGTTCTCGCCGCAGGCATGGGGTCGCGTTACGGCGGCCTCAAGCAAATCGACCCCATGGGCCCCTCGGGCGAAGCCTTGCTCGACTACTCCGTGTATGACGCCTGGCGTGCTGGTTTCGGCAAAGTGGTCTTCATCATACGGCATGATTTCGAGGATGAATTCAGGGCAAAAGTCTCCTCAAAATTTGACGGAAAAATCGCAGTGGGCTACGCCTACCAGGAGCTCGACAAGCTCCCGCAAGGTTTTGCCGTCCCGGCTGGGCGCGAGAAACCCTGGGGTACAACACATGCCATCCTTTGCGCCAGGGACGTTGTCAGGGAAAATTTTGTGGTCATCAACGCCGACGATTATTACGGGCGTGGCTCTTACGGAACGATAGGGCGCCATCTCAGCACGCTGTCTGTCAATTCGACGAACTTTGCCATGCTGGGCTTTCGCCTGGACAAGACGCTGAGCGACCACGGCACCGTCACCCGCGGCGTCTGCCAGACGAACGCCCAAGAATACCTCACGCACATTGTGGAGATGACGAGAATCTCTCGCAAAGATGGTCACATCGCCAACCGCGAAGAAGCGAAGGCCGAGGTACCGCTCACAGGGCTTGAACCCGTTTCCATGAACATCTGGGGTTTCACGCCCACGCTCTTTGGGCACCTCGACCGTGTTTTCACCGAGTTTCTGAAAAACTCAGCGACCGGGCTGAAGGCGGAGTGCTACATTCCAGAGACGGTGGGGCTGCTCGTAAAGGAAGGGCGCGCGACGTGTCAGGTGCTCCGCACAGACAGCGATTGGTTCGGCATCACCTACCGCGAGGACAAGCCCCTCGTGCAGCAGAAGCTCGACGCGCTGATCCGCGCTGGTGAGTACCCGACCAATCTGTGGGCGTGAGCGCAGGCAACACAACGACAACAGGCTCATGTTTTCGCAGAGCGAGACAAGAGCCAGCCACCCACGCCTTGGAAAAGGAAATTGGGGAGCCACACGAGAATGTCGGCTCGGTAAAAAGGATCTCGTATCCAGGAGGCCATCATCGTCAGCACATAGTATGACAAGGCCAAGGCGAGAGCCAGAGCCGCATTTACCAAAGTCTCAGAGCGGCTTGTCTTTATGCCGAGCGGGATGGCGATCATCGTCAACGAAAGGATGCCGAAAGCGTTGGTGAGATAGGTCTGGATCTGCAGTTGGATGGCGATGCGGTTGGCATGGAATTTTTCGGGGTCTGCCCTGTCCTCGGGCTTGAGGTTGCTGCCAGAGCTGCGAAACTCAAGGAGCTCGGATAAAGTGCAGTGGCGGAGTTTGCGCGTACGCTCGGCTTTGCCGGAAAGCATATCGTCGAGAGGCATGGTAATGGGAAGAAGAGCGGCCTTGCGCACGAGGACAGGCTCGCCGCTAAAGTTTTCCGGGGCATTGCGGTCGTACTCTTCCTGAAGGGCATCGTGCACAGTGAGGCGGAAGAGGCCATTCGCCTCATCAAACTGCATATCGGCCCCCGCTGCTTGGATGACGCGGATGATCTGCCCTGCTCTGTTGAGCTGCCAGACCCACACCTGCCCCAAGTGGCTCTCGTTGCGCTCCCGGGCGTAGAGTACGTAGCGTTCACGGCTCTCTTTCCCGCCAAAAGTGGAAAATTCTCCCGGCACGATGAGCGTGGAGGGCGAGAGGCGGACGGCCTCGCTGACGATGCGTTTGAGGGTGTCATTGGCACGCGGGGCGTATTCAAAATTGATAAGTGTGGAGAGACCGACGCCAAGCAGGGCGAGGAAGAAAATGGGCACACTAATGCGCCAGAGACTCATGCCTGAGGCTTTCATCGCAAGAATTTCGTTTTGCGCAGACATGCGCCCAAGAACGATGAGTACGCCCGTCAACACACCCATTGGCAAAGCGTAGGGCAAGATACCTGGGATGGCGATGAGGAGCAACTGAACAAATTGGCCCCAACTGATGATGCCCGAAGCAAGTTTCGGGAAAACCTCTCGCAAGAGCACCGTCGTCGTCATCACGAAAACAAAAAGCCCAACAGCCATGGCGACAGCTACTGCGACTTGGCCGAACAAGTGACGTTGGAGGCGGTTCATTGTCCAAGGAGCGGGAAGGGGGCCACAAGGCTGGAATGCGTGCGGCCCGCCAGGCTTGCCCTACACACCAGCTCAGGCTGTGGCGCCGAGTTGCGAGGCGATGTCAGTCTTCTCCACGCCAGGTGGGCTCAGGTTAATGGAGCTAACGTAAATGCGCGTGCCACGGCGCCCAAATTCCAATTCGTACTTGCGGATGATTTGCTTGATGTCGGGGTAAAGTTCGGCCTTGCGGGCGACCATGCTTTGGATGAGCTCGTCGATTTGGGTCGTCGTCGCCCCCGGCAATTTCAGGAGTTTTTGCCGCGCTACCTCTATCTGCGCCTCACCCTCGATAATGGCATTCCAGATCAAAATGGCCACGTTCATCGCGCCATGGATGGCAGTGTGATTGTTCCCCGCCTGCTCGGTAATGGGGCGGGCAAAGTCCACAAGCGCATCGACCACGTTGGCCCCAAGCGCGATTCTCTCTCCCGCAGGAGGAGCCCCCTCGGGTTTGTTGACGTGAACGTGCTTGATAACGCGTGGCTTGACCTTTCCAAAAGCGCCAAGCGTGCGGCGGCGATTACGTGAGTTTGACATAGGAGCGTGCTTTGAAGAGGCCATAAAGTCGCCTGAATAACGCAGCGCAAGCCGTAAAACAAGCCCTGGCACAAAAATCCATCTGTGGGAGAGGTCGGCGCAGCGAAATGCGCGCTTGCCAACACCCGGGATATCGGACCTTGTCATTGGGCAATGAAGACTTTTGCAATTGTTGGAGCAGGATTCTCTGGAGCTGTTATCGCCAACAGAATCGCCTCGGCAATGGAGTGTCGGATACTCGTCTTTGACAGGCGAGAGCATCTTGCCGGGAACTGCCACACCAGCCGAGATCCTGCCACAGGCATCATGGAGCACCACTACGGGCCACACATTTTCCACACCTCAAGCAGAAAAACTTGGGACTACATCCGACAGTTTTCCGAGTTTCGCCCTTTTGTAAACAGAGTGAAAGCCGTGACGCCCCGAGGCTTCTTCACACTGCCGATAAACCTGACCACAATAAACCAATTCTTTGGGAAAACTTTTCACCCGGAAGAAGCCCGGGAATTTATTGCTGAAAAAGGCGAGAAACAATTCAAAGACGCCAAAAACTTTGAAGAGCAAGCTCTGTTCCTCGTTGGTCGCGAACTCTACGAAATTTTTTTCAAAGGCTATACCATCAAACAATGGGGCGTTCATCCGACTGAACTACCCGCGACCATTCTCAAGCGCCTGCCCATTCGGTTTAATTGCGACGACAATTACTACAACTCCACTTTTCAAGCCATTCCCAGCGACGGATACACCGCTATCGTGGAAAGGCTTATGAATATAGAACATATTGAAATAAAACAAAATACGAACTTTGAAAATTCATTCGTGGGTGAGTTCGACCACGTTTTTTTCTCAGGCGCCATAGACGAATTTTATGGCAATGTGCACGGACGTCTTTGCTCGCGCTCCGTTTATTTTGAAAAACAGAGAGGCACAGGAGATTGGCAGGGAAATCCCGTCATAAACCATACCTCGCAAGAAGTGCCCTATACACGCATCGCAGAGCACAAGCATTTTACCCCTTGGGAGGAGCACGAGAAAACCATCGTTTTTAAAGAGTTTAGCAAGTTCACTGCAGTGGGCGATATCCCGAGCTATCCCATGCAAGGCAAGGAAGACAAACGCGTTCTCGCAAAATATATAAATATGGCGAAGCAGGAGGAAAAAGTTTCTTTTTTAGGCCGTTTGGCCACGTACCGTTACTTGGATATGGATGCCGTCATAAACGAAGCCTTGGATTTTTCGGACGAATGGCTCTCTGCAAAGGCGGCCAACGAGAAATTACCTATTTTCCCCAATGGCGGGCGCGATCTCCCCATTTGACCCAGCAACCACGTAGGAGCTTTTTTACCCAAGCAAATTGTCCGAGCCTGTCGCAAGGCGGCGGCGACGGCTGGCGAGGCGTGCATCCGCCGTCGCATTGGGCCGTGTCCGGTAGAAAACGCGCTCCATGACGAGGCCCGGCGCGGGCACGGCAGGGACGATCGCAAGGCGCTCTCGCGCATCTCTGTAGGCGACCAACTCGCCGGGGCTCATCTGCCCCAAGCCGACTTGCATCAAGCCGCCCGAAAGACGGCGCACCATCTTGTAGAGGTACCCGCTCGCCTCAGTAACGATGTCCACGCACTTGCCCCGACGGATGACGTTCAAGCAGCGCAAATCTTTCACCGGGTTTTCCATGCCAAAATCATCGTATTGGCGCCCGCCGAATGCGGTGAAGTCATGCACGCCGAGGAGCAATGAGGCCGCCTCTCGCATGACTTCGACGTTGAGGCGCCGCATGCCGAGAGAGTAGCAATAGCGCGTGGACATGGGCGGGGCGAACCCCTCGTAGAAATGGTAGCGGTATCGTTTGCCACAGGCGGAAAAACGTGCGTGGAAACCAGCTGGAGCGAGGCGTGTGCGGGTAATCTGAATGCTGCGAGGAAGACCCGTGCGCAAAGCGCGTTGTAGCGTGTCGAGCCCGTGACACCAAACCGCGTCGAAGTGAAAAACTTGCCCCGTGGCATGAACGCCCGCATCAGTTCGCCCGCTGCCGTGGATACGAACGTGAGCGCGCATTATCTCGGCAAGGCGTTTTTCGATAACACTTTGGACGGTGCGTGCCTCAGCCTGAGTCTGCCATCCATGGAAGTCTGTGCCATCATAGGCGACAGTGCAGACGAAGCGAATCTTCACGTCGGGCTGGGCGTCTTGTTGCGGCGAAGGTGCGAGGGTGCATTGTTCTCCCATGCTCCTACCTTGCCTCCACGCGCGCGGGAGGGAACCAGAAAACGCACCCCGCGTGGAGGGCAAACCGACTTGGCCTGTTGGGTTTTTCCTTTACGATGGCGGTCCCCTGTCTTTCCTCACGACACATGCCTTCAGAGGTTTTTCACAGGGATGTTTGGTTCGGTGGACATGTGCAGGGCGTGGGTTTTCGCGCCAGTGTGCTGCATGTTGCAAGAGCCTTTGAGGTGACCGGGAAAGTGGGAAACCTCGTCGATGGGCGCGTGTTTCTACAGGTCGAAGGCACGGAGAGGGAAGTTCAGGATTTTGTCGCCGAGGTGCGCCGCCAGCTTGCTTTCTACATCCGTGATGTCGAGGTGCGCGATTTTTGGGGACGCCCTTGCTTTACAGACTTCACCATGCGTTAATGCCTGTCTCTTCCGCCATGTCTTTCCTCCCTGCCATTGAGATCAAAAATCTCCTCAAGGACTATCGCACCAGCCTTCGCGGGGTGAAGCTGCGCGCCGTGGATGGGCTTTCTTTGCGTGTGCCGGAAAATTCCATTTTTGGCCTGCTCGGTCCCAATGGTTCCGGCAAGAGCACGACACTCAAAATCCTGCTTGGCCTCGTGAAACCGACTGTCGGCGAGTGCTCGGTTTTCGGCCATCCGGCGGGCAGCATCGAGGCACGCGAGCTTGTGGGATTCCTGCCTGAGGCGCCCTATTTCTACAAGCATTTGAGCGGCTACGAGCTGGTACGTTTCTACGCGCGCATGTCCGCCGTACCGACTGGTGTGCTTGAGGCGCGCGTGGCTGAGACGCTCGACCTCGTGGGGATGACGACTGCCGCTGACCGCCGCGTGGGCACATACTCCAAAGGAATGTTGCAGCGCATCGGGCTAGCACAAGCCATCGTGCACGATCCCCAACTTGTCATCCTCGACGAGCCTACGGCTGGCGTCGATCCGCTGGGTTCTGCGGCCATCGGCGCCGTGCTTCTCGCGATGAAACGCCGCGGCAAGACTGTCGTGTTGTGCTCGCACAGGCTTGGCCAAGTGGAGGAACTCTGCGACCACGTGGCGATATTGGACAAGGGCCGCCTTGTTCTGGAGGGTGCCATCGCCTCCGTGCTGGCAAGGCAAGAACAACATGTGCTGACTGTTGAGGGCTGGTCTGCTGCGGCATACGAGGCCGTGAAGAGCGCGCTTGAGGCACACAACGCGAGTCTGCTAAACGTCGAGCACCCGCGCATAAGCTTGGAAAAACTTTTCGTGGAAAAACTCTCCCGCAACACTGGCGAGAAAACCAGTTCCTTCGGCTATGCACATGGCAGGGAAGAGCAGTATGGCCCGCTCGGCAGGCCAGAGACTCCGCCCGCCGCACAGCCTTTGCCCCACGCCCCTGCCGTTGAGGTCTCCCTCTGGCATAAGGGGAAAAAACCGCCCACCCTCCCCCAATGAACCGCGAAGCCCTGCAACGCGTGGCATCCCTCGCCACCAACACTTTCACCGAGGCGCTCCGCCAGCGTTTCTTTGCGTTCCTCATGCTGCTGGGGGTCATGCTGGCCTTGTCTGGGATACTCTTGCGCACGTTTAATTTCGGCACATCCGAATTGAAATTTCTCGCCGATTTTGGCTTCGGCGGGGTCTTTCTTTTTGGCTCCATCCTCGCTGTGGTGATGACAGTGCAGCTCTTTTTCTCGGAGCTGGAGAGCCGTACGGCGTTGACCTTGCTGGCACGCCCCGTCCGCCGCTGGGAATTTTTCATCGGTAAATTTTTTGGCATCCAGATCTTGCTGGCAGTTTTCATCGCAGTGCTCATCGGCGTGCTTGGTGCCTTGCTGGCAATGCGCTCGTGGGAGCTGGGCCGCGAGGCTCTGCGCCTCGGTATGCCCGAGCCTTGGTTTAGCACACACGGTTTGCTCGTGTTCGCCTTTTTGCAATGTCTGCGGCTCGCCATCGTCTCGGCGTTGACGCTTTTCGTCTGCAGCTTTGCGCGAACTTTTCTTTACGCCGTCGTCGTCTCGGCGATGGCTACGCTGGCCTGCCAGCTCCAAGGTATCGGGGATGCGGCTCTCGCGCAAAACAAGCAGGAAACGCTGCTGCACCTTTTTGTTGAAAATTGCGGGCGTGTGATCCCGGATCTCCAAGTCTTTGACCTCGGCGCGCCTCTCGTTCTCCAACGCGAAGGTCTGCCAGCAACCGTGGTGCTCGGGGTGATTGGCTACGGCCTGCTCTACATCCCCGTGCTGCTGTTGCTGGGCATATGGCTCTTTCGCGACAGGGAAATTTAACACACCACACTGGGAGAAAAGTTTCCGCATGCCACGCCCCAAGCCAAACCCTCGGCAACGCACACGGCCCCATCTCTTTACCGGGAGGCTGCGGGTCGCCATCGCTTGCTTCCTTCTGTTTCTTTGGTCTTGGGCGCTCGACCCGGTGAGCCTGCCCGCATCACGCTGGCAGGCGGCCAACCAGCCCGCCTTCCAAGCCGCATCCTTTGAGGGAATCATCGGCCAAGGAGTACTCCTCGGCATCTTTGGCGGCTTTCGCTCCATCATGGCAGACTTCGCATGGTTGCGTTCCTACATCCACTGGGGGCGCCACGATCGCGCCTCATGCGAAACCTTCATGCGCACTGCCACCGCCCTCGACCCAGGCAACATCCTCTTCTGGACGGGTGCCATCGACCGCATTGGCTACGACATGCCGCGCTGGGAAATCGACGAGCGCGAGCACGGCGGGCAACTTCAAGTGGACAAGGCCGTTCAGGCACAAATCACCCGCGAACACGTGGAGCGCGCACTGAATCTCGCCGCCCAAGGCGCTAAACAACACCCGCAACATGCCTCCGATTTCTGGATGCGTAGCGGGCACCTCTGCCGCCTGAAGCTCCGCAACTACGAGCAGGCCGCTTTATTCTTCAAACGCGCCGCCGAAGGCGATCCACCCCTCTGGTTCGCCAGCCTCTCCTACGTCAACGCTCTCTGCGAACTGGGCCGCGAGGTCGAGGCGCGCCTATGGTTGCGCGAAGAAATAAAGAGACGCCAGGCCCGCAACACGCCAGACCCACAGGATATTTTGGGAATCCTTAAAGAACGCCTCGAAGAACTCGAAAAACAACGCTTTAACCTCTCCTTGCCGCCAACCTTATGACCTCGACAGAGCAACGCTATAAGTTGATGAGCTTCAAAATCTTCTTGTCGTAGTAGGCATGCGCAACAAAGCTTAACAGGAGCAGGATCACGGTGGCGCCAACGGTTATTTGCAAACGCTCCAAAACAGGCGCTTCCCCACGAAGAACCACGGCACGCCCGGAATCAATAAACACTGCCATCGGGTTCCAAAAGAAGTACTTCTGCAAATCCTCGGGTACTTTGTCTGCCTCGAAGAAAATCCCGGATAAAAAGAAAAATAAGCGCAACGTCGAACTGACCACGATCTGAAAATCCGTCCAAAGCGTGATTCCGATGGAAATCGGCAGGGCGATGCTCACGATAAACAACAATTGCAAAAGGAACAACAGCGGCAAATAACACCAGTTGGCATTCGGAGTGTACCCCAGCGCGATGGCAACAGTAAAAATAACCCCCGAGACACAGAGAAATTTCCAAGTGTGGATGGCGATGGAAACCAAGGGAAACAAAAACTTGGGCAAGGCGCACTGGTTGAGGACGTGAAATTTCGACTTGATGGAACCTGCTCCGGACATGATGCCGCCCTCAAACCATTGCCATAGTATCATGCCCACTAGGATGAGAAGGACAGCCCCGGGCCCCTGGTGCCCCGTGAATTGTGAGTAGGCTACGTAAAAAACAGCCGTGCTCAGCAAGGGCTCGAGGAGAAACCAGACGTAGCCGAGATAACGCTGCCGACTCTCGGACTTTATGCCGGCAACGGTGCGATAAAAAATGATGCCGAGGTATCGCTTGAATGTCTGTAGATGCATGATCGGGTATTGAAAAAAGAGGAGACCTACCAGAGTACCGTAGCCGAAAAACCTCGCTCGTACAGCACAGCGGAAAGCCCGTATTTATCTGGCAAGGCTCTGGAAAATGAGGCCGCAGGCAAGATTCAACCCAAGGCCAGCTTTAACCCGGCAAGCAAACCCAGCGCCAGCACAAGTTTCTCGAAGACCACCTGATTGATCCGCACCAACACCCAACGCCCGGCAAATGCCCCCGCCAATACGGCAGGCAAGAGCCACACATTGAGCCGCAGGCTCCCGGAATGAATCAGCCCAAGATGCACCATAAAGGGCACCTTGAAGCCATTTAAAATCATGAAAAACACCGCTCCCGTGCCCACAAATTCCTTCTTGGGCAGGCGCACGGCCAGAAAGAAAATCGACGTCAGAGGCCCGGCCGCATTCGCCACCAAAGTCGTGAAACCGGCAAGTGTCCCCATCAACGGCGCCAACCACGCCTTGGTGCGCGGGGCATCCGCATCGCCAGCCTGCCCAGTCTGCCCACGCTCTCGCCATCGGCGCGAAATGTGCACCAGGATCAACACCGTCACGATGACCCCGGTCATCACCTTCACCTCGTTCCCTGCCAAATGCCGCAAGGCGAAATACCCGACCACCACTCCCGCCATCGCCCACGGGAAAAGCCTCCAAAAATATCCCCAACATACCTGTCGCCTCCACATCGCCACAGCGACAACGTCCCCGGCGATCAACAGTGGCAACACTAGGCCCGTCGCTTGCCGCACGTCCTCAAACACATTGGCGAACAACGCAACACCAAGGATGGCAATGCCGGGAACTCCCGTCTTCGACACACCCATCAACAGGGCCGCGATATGCAGCACCCACCATTGCCAGGTCTCGACGACCATCAGTGCAAGGGCTCCGCCAGCTTGATGCCCTGCCGCATATAGGTGGGAACATCCAAGTCCACCGTGCCTTCTAACAACCGCGGCGTTTCGCGGAAATAACGCGCCCCCGTGTCGTCATCAAAAGAAATGGTCTCCTGCACCATTTCCCGGGACGAGGGCGCGACACTCTCCGGGAAAGCCCTCTCCCCAATCGTCGCCAATGCGGCGGATGCCGGGGCCCCTACCCCCTGCCGGGCAAGCGAAGCAGATGCCTCGGCACGCTCTCCGCCCGCCGTCCCAAACACGCAGATCTCCACCAAATCGCCCAGCGACTTGTCCACCGTTATGCTGGAGACCACCTCTTCGCGGGCACCGAAGCGGGCCGCGATCTGCTTCAACACCGCCTCCACATGCGCTACCGCCAAGTCCGCACCACTCCGGAAAAGCACCAGGACGCTGGAACAGGAAGCCTCTCCTTTTCGTGGCTGTGCGAGTGGCGAATTTGCCATGTCCTCCATCGCCTCGCTGAGCGCCACGACATCACTCCCACGCCCATGCCCAAGCGCAAAAATTGTTCGGTTATCCCGCGTCGAAAAAACATTGCGCAGGGTCGCAAAATCAAGCTTCGGCGTCCCCTCGCGAAAGAGCATTGTGCACAAGGCCCCGATGCCGCACCCTAACAAGGCATTGCCACGCCCGAATGCCTCCGGCGCAGAATACACGCCCTCCGAGGTGCGCACAAGCTGGTCAAAATAAACGGGGACAAGCAGCTCGCAGTGCTGGCTCAGGAAATCCAGGGCACGCCGAGCTCCCGCAACGCGCCCGCTCTCCAACGCCCCGGGCATGATCACAAACGCAAACACCATGCTGCCAGCTTCCTTCGCCAACAGGGCGACTTGGCCGCTTGCGCCACCGCCCGTCCCACCCGCCATGCCGGCGAGCAGGAAAATCAACCGACAGCCTGACACCATCTGCTCTATCGCTGCCCGACTCTCAAGCGCCGCGTTGTAGCCCAACTTCAGCGCTCCGCCTGCTCCCAGACCATGCGTCACCCCGGAGCCAATCTTCACCGTTTCCCCAATGCCTTCCATATATTCCAAGGCCTCGGCGTCGGTGTCTACCACCGCCCGCTCAACTTGGGGAAAAGCCTCCAGGGGCAAATGCCGCAACATCCGCGTCCCGGCTTTGCCCACACAAACAACTTTCACGCGTGGGCCTCGCACTGGCGCGGAATGCCCCTGATCTGGCTGCCCAGATCCTTCCTTAAAAACTTCGTTCATGACGGTATCCATCAACACTGTCCGGCGCGACGGGTCAACACACTGAAAAAGCCCTCTCAGCCCCAGTCCGCCAAAAACACCCCAAGGAAATCCCTTGACAGCCCGAACACCAAACAATCTCCTCCGGCCCCTCTTTTACGGTGGGTGTAGCTCAGTGGTTAGAGCATCGGATTGTGATTCCGAGGGCCGCCGGTTCAAATCCGGTCATCCACCCCATTTTTTCCTAATCCCCTCCCCAGCCTCTCTTGCCCAACACGGCTGCGCGTTTCGTCGGAGTTCCAGTCAGTTTTTCAAGGCGTTTCTCACAGACTCCAAGGCGTGCGAAACGCAGGCTGGAGCAAGGCCGTTGCGGCAGGGTCGTCGTGGAAGGTTTCTGTGGCTGGGTTCCAGTGAAGGGTGCGCCCGGTTTGCATGGCAATGTGGCAGAGGTGACCGAGGCTGGCCGAGCGGTGCCCGGCTTCGGCTGGGGCGACCGTTTCGCGGCGCGCCTTGATGCAATCGATGAAGTTGCGCCAGTGGTCGCCACTGCGGTAGAGGGCGATTGCGTCGCTGTCGCGTTCTTCGGCCAAGATGCTGGGGTCGGAGGCGTCGAGGAGACGCGCTCCACCCATCCCTCGGCCCCGGCTCACAAATATCCAACCGCGTTCGCCGACAAATTTTGCACCGGGCTGGTAGTCTGAGGAGACGCGCATTTCGACGCCTCCGGCAAAGCTCAGGGTACAGTCGTATTTGTAGGCAACATCGTAGGGCGGGGTTTGCCCAAAAAATCCAGTGGCCGAGATTTTCTGCGGCCCGGAATTATCGAGGCCGAGGGCCCATTGGGCGATGTCGCCATGGTGGCCTATCCAGTCGAGCAATTTGCCGCCGCCGTATTCAAGAACATAGCGCCAGTTGTTGTGGGTGACGCGCGGGTCGTAGTTCGTCCACACGGCTGGGCCAACCCACAAGTCGTAGTCGAGCGTAGCCGGGGGCGAGGCATAGTTGGTGGGCTTGGGGCGGGCCTGCGGCAGGCCGCCGTAGGTGCCTATTTCGACGTGGGAGATTTTCCCGAGACGTCCGTTGCGGACGCATTCGGCGGCCTGACGAAAATGTTTCTCCGAGCGCTGCCAGCTGCCCGTCTGCCAGATGCGCCCGTGGTGCTGGATGGCGTTGACGACGGCGCGGCCTTCCGCGAGCGAGTGGGCAACGGGTTTTTCGCCAAAGACGTCCATCCCCAGGCGCGCGGCGGCGATAGCCATGAGGCCGTGCCAGTGATCTGGCGGGGCGATGATGACGGCATCGAGGCCGCCTCGGGCAAACATCTCGCGAAAGTCCAGCCAGGGCTTGGCGCTCGTGTTGTCGTAGTGGGTGTTGATGCGCTGCGCTGCACGGGCAAGGCGCGTAGCGTCCACATCGCAGACAGACGTCACTTGCACGTCCGGGTATTGGAGGAAACGCTCGGCGTTGACCATGCCTTGGCTTGCGCCGACGACGCCCATCGTAATGCGGTTGGCTGGAGAAACAGTGCCACCACGGCCCAAGGCACGCGCGGGGATAAGGGCCGGAAACGCGAAACCTACAGCCAGAGACAAGCCGGTTTGGCGCAAAAAACGGCGTCGTGTAATTGGCACGGCGCTGGCATTGGCTGGGCGACGGGAAGGCATACCCCTTGCAAACAGCGAGCGCGTGTGGCGGTTCCCAAAAGGAAGCGCATTTCCCGGCCCCTATCCGCGCAGACCTGTGGGCACGCGTTCGACGCGCTTCGTTATTGAGCAAAAAACGTCCCACGGGATCATGCCCGCCCAGGCGCAAAATTCGCTCACCGAAATCTCATCGCACCCTTGTTTGCCAATGAGTGTGACGGTGTCTCCCACGGCGACGTGCGCTAGGTCGGAGGCGTCCACCACCGTTTGATCCATCGTGACGCGCCCAAGCACAGGGCAGCGCTGGCCGTGGATGAGCACCTGGGCTTTGTTGCTGGCGGAGACGGGGATGCCGTCGCCGTAGCCGGCAGTCACGATGGCGACGCGTGTATCGCGCGCCAAGGTGTGCGTCCTGTCATAGCTGACGGATGTGCCCCGTGGGAGATTTTTCACGAGGCCGACGCGGCTGTGAAAGCTCAACACGGCTTCGGGCTTGAGGCGTTTCAGGAGAGAGCCGCGGTGGGGCGGCAAGCCGTATTGGAGCAGGCCCACGCGCACAGCGTTGAAAGGACCTTCGCTGGCAAAAGTCTCCAGCCCAGCACTGTTATCAGCGTGGATGAGAAAGTGCGAGCTTTTGCGAAGGGAACCGGGCAGGGCACTAAGAGCGCCGACAAAGCGCTGACGTTGCAGCGAGGTGAAAGGCGCGTCCATCCCGGCACTTGAAAAATGGGTGTAGATGCCACGCAGCTCAAGCGAGGGTTGGCCCAGTACGGCCCCGATGAAATCCGGCGCGTCCTCGTACCACGTGCCCATGCGGCCCATGCCAGTGTCCACCTTCACGTGAACGGGGATACGCCGCCCGTATTGGCCAGCCAGCACCGACAACGCCAACATCTCCTCGCGCGTGGAGATGGACGCCGTGAGGTCATACGCAGCAAGGGTCGGCATCTCCTCGGGTAACAACGGCCCGAGCACGAGGATTTCGGAGCCTGGGCCGAGCTCGCGCACCTCGGCGCCCTCGCGCCCGTTCGCTACGCAAAAACAGTCCACGCCACTCTGCAGGAGGCGCGTCACGGTGTGCAAGGCGCCGTGCCCGTAGGCATCGGCTTTCACCACGGCCATGTAGCGTACGTGAGGCGGCAAGGCGGCTTTGATTTTACCGAGGTTGCGCTCCAAGGCAGCCCCGTCAGTCACAACCCAGGCACGGTGCACACATGTGGTTTTTTCGCCGAACATGGCTGAGGCGTCAGGCATTTTGGGCAGTGCCCAAACATCCATCGCCATACCACGGGCGGAGAGCGTCGGGAATGAGCACGGAGCCATCGGCTTGAGCGTTGTTTTCGAGGATGGCTGCGAGGACGCGTGGCAGGCCCAGCGCCGAGCCATTCAGGGTGTGGAGCGTCTCCAGTTTCCCGTTTTTGGCGCGGTAGCGTATGCCCGCGCGGCGCGCTTGGAAATCCGTGAAGTTCGAGCACGAGGACACCTCAAGCCAGCGTTTTTGGCCACCAGCCCACACCTCCAAGTCGTATTGCTTGGCATGCGGGAAGCCGATGTCTCCCGCGCAAATAAGCAACACGCGGTAGGGTAACTGGAGTTTTTGCAAGAGGTGCGCGGCGTCATCGCGCAAACTCTCCAACTCAGCAAAAGAGCTGTCGGGACGCACCCATTTGACGAGTTCCACTTTGTCAAATTGATGGAGCCTGTTGAGGCCGCGCACATGGGCACCCCAGCTGCCAGCCTCGCGGCGGAAACACGGAGTGTGGCAGCAACATTTGAGCGGGAGCTGCTCCTCGGCGAGGATCTCGTCGCGGTAGAAATTCGTCACTGGCACCTCTGCCGTCGGAATGAGGTAGAGCGCCTCCGCCGGGTCGTGGTACATCTGCCCCTCTTTGTCCGGCAGCTGGCCGGTAGCCGTGGCGCTGCTAGTGTTGACAAGCAACGGGGAAAGCACCTCACGGTAACCCGCCGCCCGGGCCTCTTCAAGGAAAAACTGGATGAGCGCGCGCACAAGGCGCGCCATGTCGCCAACGTAGAATGGGAAGCCCGCCCCAGCCACCTTCGCGCCGCGCGCAAAGTCCACGAGCGAGTTGAACCAAGGCAGATCCCAGTGCGCCACGGCGTGCGGCGAGACAAGGGCTGCCGCGTCGCCCCAGGCAGAGACTTCGCGATTATTAGCCTCCGTGCGCCCGTCAGGCACATCCGCTGCCGGCATGTTGGGGATGGTAAGACAGAGTTTATGGAAAGCCTCATCGGCCTCGCCAGCCGCCTTCTCCAGCTCCTTTACCTTGGCAGAGGCGGCCTTCATTTCGGCTACCTTAGCCAGAAACTCGGGCGTCCCCTTGGGCGCACCAGCCATTTCCTTGTTGGCCGCGTTTTGCAACGCCTTGGCCTGCTCGGCTTCACTGATGAGGGTACGCCGCCGGGCATCAAGGGCGAGGATGGTTTCCCAATCCACTTGGAATTTCTTGCGGGCAATGGCGGCCTGAACGGCTTGCGGGCTTTCCCGTAGGAGCTTGATGTCGAGCATGGCGGGCGATGAAAGGCCGATGCCGAAAGCGCTCAACATCATTTCAACCAGCACCCGAGCACACACCGCCCGGTACAAAAACGGAATTGCCCATACGGATAAATACCTTATCCCACCTCGGGGAAATTCATTTCACCATGCCCGCAAAAGCCAACGCCACTCCAGATACCAACGTAGACCACCTCTTCTACAAGCCCGCGCAGACCTTCTTCACAGACAATGCGAGCCTGGCCCTCACCTACGACGACGTCTCCCTGGCAACGCGCTACACCGACGTGCTACCAAGACAAACTCGCCTTGACACCTCACTCTCCGACAGGCTCTCCCTCTCACTGCCCATCATCTCTTCCGATATGGACACCGTGACGGAGGCTGGGATGGCCATCGCCATGGCTCTTAACGGAGGCCTCGGCCTCATCCACTACAATATGGGCAACGCCGACCAGCTGCACTGCGTGCGCCGCGTTAAAGGCTACATCCACGGCATGATCGACGAGCCCGTGACCGTGACCCCCGGGCAAACCATCGGCGAAATCCTCCAGCGCATCGAGGAGTTTGACTACAAGTTCACCTCCTTCCCCGTCTTGGCCCCCGACGGGAGCCTCTTGGGCCTGCTGCGCGGCAGTGCCGTCAAAGAACGCCACGGACACCTCACCGCCGCCGCAGCCATGACGCCCCGCGAACACGTCAGTACCATCCTCGACAGCGAGCTGGGTACCGACCCTATCGCCACCGCCGACCGTATTTTCTCCGAACACGTTGGCATCAACAAACTCCTCGTCATCGACGCCACCGGGCGCCTGCGCGGCCTCTTCACACTGTCCGACATCGAGAGCATCGCCGCCGAATCCAAGGCCAGCGTAAAGCCCACGCGCGACGATCAGTTCCGCCTGCGCGCCGGCGTCGCCGTCGCCATCCCACACCTGGCCGACGGAGCAATCGACCGCGAACTCCTCCTCTCCCACATCGGTGCGATGGTGGACGCAGGCCTCGACGTCGCAGCCGTCTCCACGGCCCACGGGCTCTCCAGAGGTGTCGGAGAAGCCGTGCGCCTCATCCGCAGCGAATTCCCCAAGCTGACGCTCATTGCCGGGAACGTCACCAGCGGCGAAGGTGTCGATTTTCTCGCTGATGCCGGGGCGGACGCCATCAAAGTCGGCCAAGGGCCCGGCTCCATTTGCACCACACGCCTCGTAGCAGGCGTCGGCATCCCGCAATTGACGGCCCTCTACGCCGCATCGCGCATCGCGGCAAAACGTGGCGTGCGCCTCATCGCCGACGGCGGCATCAACAAAAGTGGCGACATTGTGAAGGCGCTCACTCTGGCCAATGCCGTGATGCTCGGTGGCATGTTGGCTGGCTGCAAAGAAGCCCCGGGCAAAATTTTGGAAATCAACGGCAAGCTCTACAAAGAATACCGTGGCATGGGCAGCCACGAAGCTATGAAAAAAGGCTCGGCAGCGCGCTACGGGCACCAAGTCACCAAAGGCAGCAACTTCGCCAAAGTGGCCGCCGAAGGCATCGAAGCCCTCAAGGAAGTCTCAGGCTCTGTGGACAAACTCTTAGCCACTCTGGCCGGCGGCGTGCAAAGCGGCCTCGGCTACCAAGGAGCCACAGACCTCGCCGAACTCCGTGAAAAAGCCCGCTACATCCGCGTCTCCGCCGCAGGCCAACGCGAAGCCGCCCCCCACGACGTTGTAGAAATCAAAACAAGCACCTCTCGGTAAAAAAAGACGCCAATGCCACACCGCCCATAAACGGGAGGTCTAGACAGAAGTGGACCCTTGTGTGCGTCGAGCAGGCATGGGTGTAATCTGGAGGATGCGGGGGTGCAGATTGGGTGCTTTTTCGCGGAGCAATTCGACCGGGGTTTTATTGGCGCGCGAGCGGTTTTTCCGGGCGAAATTGTAGAAGTGCTGGTAGGTGCCTATCGCTGCGATGAAGTGTGCGCGGCCCGAAAAGTTTTCCAAATCGAAGAATTCGTTTTCGATGGTGGCGTGGACACTTTCGACGTCGGCATTGCAGTTGGTGCGCACAGGCGGATTGAAGCGGTGGCGCGCGCCCATGGCCACAATGGCGCCGTGAAAGCTTTCCGGGCGGCAATGAACGGTGTCGCCGTCGAACTCTGAGCCCAGATCGGTGCGCACTTCGACGAGTTTGGGGTCCACGCCGTGGATTTTCAGGTGTTCGTTCATGCGGGTGATGGCGAGGGTGGCGTAGGTTTTGGAGAGTTCGCTTCGTAGGAAACGAACATGGCCCCTGTCGATTCGCAGCAGATGGTGTATTGCAAGCGGGGAAGGCACTGGGCGTGCATTTGCGGCCAGTAATGGGGGATGACGGTGAGGTATTTGGTGTCCATTTGCAAGCGAGTGAGCGGTGGGTGCTTGGCTTTGAATGCGCGCAGGTCGGCTTTGCGTTTGTGTTTGCGTGGGCGTTTGCGCACCAGGCCTGCGTCGCACAGAATGCGGTGCGCTGCGCCTTTGCCTACGGGCAGATCAAAGGCTTCGATGAGTCTGCGCGCCCCGAAACAAGGGGTCTTTTTTCGTGCGGCGATGACGAGTT
>JAITHA010000039.1 GCA_031280235.1 Puniceicoccales bacterium
GAAACAAGCCCTTGACTCACCCTCATAACTTCACAAGCTCCCGCTCCTTTTCCAACCTCAACAACCAATTTGCTCTTTCTAAGACCAACGCAATTTACAGACAAAATGACTCGCAGCCCTTTACCGCGTTGCTTCTACTGTGCTTTCCTGCACCTAAAATTCCAAACGCCATGTCCAACGACGACCTTCCAGCCCTTCCGTCTCTCCCGCCCTCCACAGAATTTGTCAGGCAAGATGTTTTTCTCGCGCAGCCTTTGCTCGTAGGCGCGCCACCCTCGCGTTGGCAACGCTTCTGGCGTAAATTCGGTGGAGACGGCTTTCTCATCTCTGTGGCCTTCCACGTCGCCCTGATCATTATTGCGCTGACTGTGGCCGTTTCCACGGTCGTCACTGTGAGTAAGAATCCCGAGAGCATTGTCACAGGAGGGGGTGGTGGCAACGGTGGGGAGAAAATCAGCATGACTGAGCACCGCATCAAACCCAAGAATGCGCGTAACATGGCGAAGACCCCGTCGCGCCTCGTGGCCAAAGGTGCCAGCGCCATCTCAATACCGGATATGCCTAACATGAACAACATGTTTGCTGATAGCACCAGCTTGCTCGGTGTGGCATCCAAGGGCATCGGAGGGGGCGGAGGGGGCGGCGAAGGGGGCGGCATTGGCCCAGGAGTTGGCGGAGGCAGGAATCTCGTCTCGCTCTTTGGTACGCGCGGTTTCAAGCGTCCCAATGCTCTTGAGGGGACGCTCTATGACTTGAAACGCGACGCATCGGGCAAGGAGCTCTACCCATTTGGCGATCGAAGCAAACGCATCGCTGAGATGCGAAATGCCTACCTTGGTTTCATCAAAGGCGGCATGGATAAATCTTATTTTGACAGCAAATACACCTCCACGCCCAACAAGCTCTATGCGACGCACATGCTTATTCCACCTGTGGATGCCAGCATGGCCACCCAGGCCTTTGGCTGTGAGAAGGAGATCCAAGCTCCGGGCTGGCTTGGCTATTACGAAGGCTGGATCACGCCACCCGAAAGCGGTTCATACCGCTTTGCCGGGATGGGTGACGATGGCCTGCTTATCGTCTTCAACGGCCAGCCTGTGCTCTGGGCTCCGTGGACTCAAGGCGGGATGCAGACGTGGGTGAAGGCAGAAAAAGATTGGGAGCCCAAAAGGGCTTATGAGCCCAAAGGCGGTTTGCCCAATCTTAACACAGACGGACGTTACTACGGCAGCTGGATTGAGATGTCCAAGGGGCAGCGCTACAAAATACAAATTGTCATCGCCGAGGGGTATGGTGGCCTGTTTTCCGCCTCCGCCCTTTTGCAGGACAAAAGAAAACACCCAGGCAAGAATCCCCCAACGAACATTGCTTTGCCCCCGTTCATGCTCGCGCCCCTTAACGATGAGGAGAAGACGCTGAAGAAGGGGATGCGGATGAAGTGGACGCCCGAGGGCCCCTACTTTGGCCTAGAGATAAATGGCCTGAAACCAAGCGGTGTCCCCACCAGACGTTCCCGGCGTTAAGCGCTGGGGAGGATAGGCGACTATAGGATTTTCTTTCGTTGGGCGCAAAATTCTCTATCCGTCAAGGCCATGCGAATTACAGGTGGCATGGCTCGCGGGATCCGGCTTCATTTGCCCGCACGCGGCGAGATTCGCCCGACGACGGATTTTTTGCGCGGTGCTGTTTTTTCCTCCTTGGGTTCGTTGGTCAATGGGGCGCGTGTACTGGATGTTTTTGCAGGCACGGGGGCTTATGGTTTTGAGGCGCTTAGTCGTGGGGCGGCCCATGCTCACTTTGTTGAGAAAAATCCGGCAGCGGTCACAGCCATTGGCCAAAATGCTGCGCTCGTCGCCAAATCCTGTCGGTGGGAGAAGACTGCGCGGAAGACGGCGGTGTCCACCCGGGACATGATGACGTGGGCCCCTCCCGGTGGCGTTGCGTTTGACTTGGTATTTTGTGATCCGCCTTGGGCTCTATGGGAGCGATTGGCTGACGGTTTGCTGGCGCGTGTGGTGTCGTGGGCGTCTGGTGCGAACGCGCGGGTTGTCCTTGAGACGCCAGGTGAATTCTTGCCCACGGTGCCTGAGGGTTGGTGTCTGCGGCGGCATTTGGCACGCGGGAGAAATCAACCTGCAGCCTGCATTTTGGGTCGCGCAGAGCCGTCCTCGATTTCTGCGATTTCATGAGCCCGTTGTTTCGGGAAACGAAATTTGGGGCCGTGGGGCGGCGCTTGCGCACGGTGTTCGTGCGAGGATGCGTTCCATTGCCCAGATGGCGTAGTGGGCCACGAATGCATCTCGCCCGGCGGCGTGTTTTTGCAACGCTGGCAGATCCTCGTCTGTGCCGGTGTTGCCGAGGACGATGCAGGCATTGCGGAGCCAGTTGGACAGCCCGAGGCGTTTGACGGCGGTTCCAGAAAAGGCGTTAAGGAAGTCTGCCTCTGTCCATTCGAGGGTGTCGCGCAAGCGTTGTGGCAAGGCACGCGGTGTGAGGCATTCCTCGGTGGAGGTGCGCGGGCGATTTCCCCAAGGGCAGGCCTCAATGCAGGCGTCGCAGCCGAAAATACGTTTTCCCATGAGTGGGCGAAAGGCTTCCGGGATGTCCCCTGGTTGCTTGTTAATGGCGGAGAGACAACGGCGTGTGTCCAGTTGCCACGGGGCGGTGATAGCGCCAGTGGGGCAGGTGTCGATGCAGCGTGTGCAGGAGCCACAATTGTCGCGCTCGGGCTCATCTGGTTCGAGGGAGAGTGTGGTGAAGATTGTGCCGAGGAGGAGCCATCCACCAAGCTTGCGGTTGATGAGGAGGGTGCTCTTTCCCTGCCAGCCGATGCCCGCGTGGGCAGCGATGGCTTTTTCCATGACGGGGGCCGTATCCACGCAGGGACGTTGTTCTCCGCCGAGCTCGCGCATGAGGGCACAGAGTTTTTTGAGACGTTTGAGGATGAAGTTGTGATAATCCGTGCCGAGGGCGTAGCGAGCGATGGTGTAGCTTGCCCGGGGCGCTGGCTGGTGAGAGTCGAGACCGAGCATGAGGATGCTTTGCGCGCCCGGGAGAAAATGGGGCGGTTGGAGACGGCGATCGTTGTTACGCTCCATCCAGAGCATTGCGCCGTGGTACCCGCCAGCGAGCCAGCGCAGGAAATACTCCCGGCGCAGGGGTAGGCAGACCGGGGCAATACCGAAAGCTTGGAAGCCGAGCTCAGTGGCCATTGCGCGCAAGCGCGCCTTGGAGGGCTCTTTAGGTGGCATTCTTTTAACTGAGAAAGGTCGTTATCCGTTCGATGATTTCCGGAACGGGGGCAAGCCTGCCTTGCCCCTCCTGGCCGCAGGCGAGCATGCCACCAGCTGGTTCGATGATGGCGTGGCCGCGCAAGCGCAGGGTGGTGAGGTTGGCCGCAGTGGCCGGGTGGGCAAGCATCGCTGAGTTCATAGCTGGGGCGAGCATGACGGGGGCCCGTGTGGCGAGGTAGAGGTTGGTGAGGAGATCGGGCGCGAGACCGTGGGCGAAGCAGGCAAGGGTGTGCGCAGTGGCCGGTGCGACGAGAAAGAGATCGGCCCCGCTGGCCAGCTCGATGTGGGGCGGAGGCCAGGCTGTGGGCGTTTCCCAGAGGTCGCTTGCGACGGGGTTACGCGAGAGCGTTTGCAAGGTGAGCGGCTGGACAAAGCGCGTGGCCTCGCGGGTCATCACGACGTGGACTTGGGCGCCGAGTTTGACGAGTTGCGAGGCGATGTCGGCGGCCTTACAGGCGGCGATGGAGCCTGTGACGCCAAGCAGGATTTTTTTGTCGGTGAGGAATGGCATGAGACACAAAAAAGACTGCGGACGTTTTGCCCGCAGTCTTTTTCTGCCTGCCAGAGTTTCCCAGCTGGCGCCCCACTTAGTTCTTGGGGGCTTCGGGAGCTGCTGGCTTTTCAGGAGCTTTTTCGGCTTTCTTTTCGCAGCCAGTGAAGGCGACGGCGAAAGCGGCGATTAGGAAACAAGGGATGAGAACTTTCATGATATGGATGGTTTTGGTTTTGTTGGTATCGTTCCCAAGCAGGAACGGAGTGCACAATCTCCGGAGCCGTAACTTTGTCAACACCAGAAAAGTTGTGCTTACTTTGTCACGTCATAGGCATCGAGCTTTCGGGCGATGCGTTCGGCGATGAGCTGTGCGAACTTGGGCAGCCCGTCGGCATATGCCAACGGCATTTCGCCCTGGATGAGCGGGTAAACATATTTGGAGAATTGATAGCCGACAGACATTTTATCTTCGCCAATCCAAGCCGCCGGGAAAAGCTTCACGTTGTTGGCCACTTCGTCGAGCGGAGTCAGGCTTGTGCGCGTGGCGTAACTTGCGCCGTTGCCGTCTTTGTCTTCGCGGACGAGCACGACCATCTTCCCGGTTTCGCCAGCGATGGCGGCCTGCACGGCGGCTTTGCCAGCCAGAAACGCTTCATCGGAATCCGTCTGAGAGATGTGATGTGCGGCAACGCGTTGGGAGATGCCGAGCTTGGCAGAGCGCGCCCTCACGCCAGCGATGTTTTGTTCCACCAAGGCGCGTAAATATTCTCCAGCGCCGCCGAGTACGGCGTGCCCGAAGGCGTCCACCCGCGTGGCGTCTGCCCCGAGGAAGTTGCCTTCCGGGTCGAGCAGGCCTTCTGAGACGACGACGAAGCAGTATTTTTGTTTCCGCAACACGGCTTGCACCCCTTCGATGAAGGCCTGCTGGTTGAAGCGTTCCTCGGGCAAGAGGATGATGTGTGGCGCATCGTCGAGCAGGGCGTTACGGCGTTTGGCGAGCACGGAGCCTGCAGCCAGCCAGCCAGTGCTGCGCCCCATCACTTCGAGGATGGAGACGAAGTCGTGCTGGCCGATGGCTGAGTTGTCCAAGGCCATTTCGCGCACGGTGGCGGCAATATGTTTCACAGCACTGCCGTAGCCCGGGCAGTGGTCCGTCACGGGCAAGTCGTTGTCGATCGTCTTGGGCACGCCAATTACGCGCAGGGCGTAGCCGCGCTCGACGGCGAGGGCGTTGATTTTTGCAGCGGTGTCCTGCGAGTCATTTCCGCCGATGTAGAGGAAGTAACGGATGTCATGCGCGGCAAAGACTTCAAGAATCCGGTCAAAATCCTGCTGTTTTTTCACCTTATAACGGCAGGTGCCGAGTGCGGCACCGGGCGTTTGACGCAAGGCGCGAACCGTTTGCTGGGATTCTGCGGCAAGGTCGACAAGCTGCTCGTTGAGGATACCCTGGATGCCATTGAGACCTCCGTAGATTTCGACGATATTGTCCTCGTATTGCAGTGCCTCGGTGATGACACCCGCGAGGCTGGCGTTGATGACAGGCGTGGGGCCGCCGCTTTGCGCGACGAGCAGGTTTCCGGAGAGTTCTTGCGACATGATCGGGTTGGGTTGCGATTAGAAAAGGAGAGATTGTCTGCTTAAAGCTTCCTGCTCTTGCAATGTGGAAATGCGTTGCGTGGGCCTTTGCCTCGTGTGTGACCCGTGCGCCAATGCGCTTTCCCACGAGAAAAAACCCTGCAAAACATTGGCACCATAGAGCATGAGGAACACTTCTTCCTTGTCCACGGCAACCTTGTTTTCCTTCTTTCGCGGCGCATCCCATGTCCGCCTCTGACAATCTTGAACGCACAGACAGCAATATGCGCATTGCCGCATTGCGTGCTGAGCTAGCGCGCCACGACGAACTCTACTACCGGCAGGCAGCGCCTGTGATCTCGGACTACGAGTACGACGGCTTGCGGCGCGAGCTCGACGCCTTGCTGGCCGATCGGGGGTTGGCGCCAGATGCTTGCGGCGCGCTCACCCAATTGCCCGGAGATGATCGCACGGAGGGTTTTGCCAAAGTCGCCCACCACGCTCCCATGCTCAGCCTGGCAAATGCCTATGCCGAGAGCGAGTTTCGCGAATTTATTGCACGCCTCCAACGCTTGTTGCCACCAGGCGAGTCTCTTGAATTTGTCGTCGAGCCCAAGATAGACGGCCTCGCCGTAAGCCTCACGTACGAGGGCGGTGTGTTCACGCGCGCCGTCACACGTGGCAATGGTAGCATGGGAGATGACATCACGCGCAACGTCGCCACCATCGCCGGTTTTCCGCGCCGCCTCTCCGCGCCTGTGCCAGAATTTGTCGAACTGCGGGGCGAGATTTACATGACCCACACTGAGTTCATGCGCATCAACGCCGCGCGTGAGGCCACCGGGCTGCCCTTATACGCCAATCCGCGCAATCTGGCTTCTGGCACCGTCAAGCTCCTCGACCCCGCCGAGACCGCCACTCGCAAGCTCGAAATCGTCTTCTACGGCTTGGGCGCTTGCCTGCCCGGCACGACCTTCCCGTGCCTTTCGGCATTTCACGATGCCCTGGTGTCCTGGGAGATGCCCTGTGTGAGCTTCTTCAGAAAAGTGGCTTGCGCGCAGGCTGCCTGGGAATGCATCGGCGAGCTCGACCGCTTGCGCCACGGTTTGTCGTGTCCTACCGATGGCGCCGTCGTGAAGCTGGATTCTCTCAGAGCCCAGGAAATTGTAGGTGCCAGCAGTAAATATCCTGCCTGGGCCATCGCCTATAAATTTGCCCCGGAACAGGTGGCTACACGCCTGCGCGCCATCACGTTGCAAGTCGGACGCACGGGTGCCATCACACCCGTTGCCGAGCTTGAGCCCGTCGAGCTTGCCGGGACCACCGTCTCGCGCGCCACCTTGCACAACGCGGACGAAATCGCACGCAAAGACATTCGCGAAGGAGACGAGATCATCGTCGAAAAGGCTGGCGAGGTCATCCCGCAGGTCGTGCGCCCCGTCTTGGAAAAGCGCGGCGCAGATTCGCTTCCCTTCAATTTTGCCGCGCGCCTTGCCGAGCTTGGTCTTGATGCCATGCGCCCGGAGGGAGAGGCCGTCTGGCGCCTGCGCAGCCCTACGCAAGAGCAGCTGTTGCGCAAGCTCATCCATTTCGCCTCAAAGCAGTGCCTGGACATCGCAAACCTTGGCCCGGCCATCATCAAGACGCTTGCCAGTGCAGGCCTTGTTGCCAGCGCACCCGATCTCTACCACCTGCAGCGCGACCAATTGCTGGGGCTGGAGAAATTTGCCGATAAATCTGCCGACAACCTCCTCGCCGCATTGGAGGCCAGCAAGCGGCGCGAGCTCTGGCGCCTTATCCACGCCATCGGCATCCCAAACGTCGGTATGCAGACAGCCAAGGATCTCGCGCGCCATTTCCTGTCGCTGGGGGCCCTTCAGGGCGCCAGCTACGGGGATTTCCGTCGCAAGCAGCGCGGCAGGAAGGGCCAGGAATTAAGCGCGGAGGAAAGCATCATCAACGGTGTCGGCGAGACGGTTGCGCGCAGCATCATCACTTGGTTCTCCGATCCCGCGCACCGGGAACTCGTAGAAAACTTACGGGTGCTTGGGTTGAATTTTTCCCATGGGCCTTACGGGCAGGCAGGCGCAGAAAATCACGTTCTGAAGGACAAAGTTTTCGTGCTCACAGGCACCCTTCCCAGTTTGGGCCGCGATGAGGCACGCCAGCGGATTGAGGCGGCGGGTGGGCGCGTCTCAGGCAGCGTGAGCTCGCGCACGAGTTTCGTTGTGGCGGGTACTGAGGCTGGCAGCAAGCTGGATGAAGCCCGGCGGCTGGGCGTCACCGTTCTGGACGAAGCGGCTCTCCTGGCCCTGCTAATCCAAGGGGACGAGGACGGTCGCGTGCCGCCACACGCCGTTGCGAGTACCAACCCCAAGGCTGCGCCGACGGAGCCTTTAGCCGTGCAAGGCGAGCTGTTCTAAACCGCCGCCGCAGGAACAATGCGCAAACTGGGCAGATCACAACGTGTCGCATAAACAAGCTCCCGCTTTCCACGATGCACAGATTTCTCCTCCTCTGCGCCAGCCTCCTTCTCGCCTTCGGCTCCCGTTTCTAAGACCGCTTTCTGCCCATGCCTGCGGCACCCTCAGCACCGACACCTCGGGCGCGGCGCCAAAGCAAAGTCCACCCAAGGCTCCACGCTGATGCTCGAAACCAAAGATGGCTAAACCTGGCAAATGCTCGCCACCGACCAAGCCCCCCCTCAAGCCCTTCGAAAAACATGCCCACACCCTCAAGCTCAACAAACGCCTCGGGCCCGACAAAAATCGCGACTTCCGCATCACCCTCCTCCTCGACGGAAACACTCACTCCACCTTCGAGCTAAAAGCCAAACCTCAGCGCACACAGCCACGAGATTTGAAGATTGCGCGCAAGCTGTGAACTTCCCCAAGGCATCGGCGCCGATTGGCGACATGATCGGGCTCTCTCGCCGGGAGCGCCGCCAGGGCTCACGCGAAAACTCGAGGGTGGTGCTCTTTTGGGGGTTCTCGCGGGTGTGTTATTTTCGTTGGCGGATGGCTTCGAAGAGGCACACGCCTGTGGCTACCGAGACGTTCAGGCAGGGAACGGTGCCGTACATTGGAATTTTAACCAAAAAATCGCAGGTTACACCGGTCAGGTGCCGAATACCTTCGCCTTCGGCTCCCATGACCAATGCCAGTGGGCCGCGCAGGTTGGCTTTCCACAGGCTTTGGCTCGTTTTATGGTCACTTGTTCCTGCAATCCAAAGGCCAAGTTTTTTCAAACGGTCGAGAGTATTTCGCAGGTTGCTTGCCAGGAGGATGGGGATGTGCTCCGCGCCTCCGCAAGCGATGCGTTTCACTGTTTCGTTCACTGGGGCGCTGCGTTTTTTGGTGATGATGACGAGGTCAACTCCGGCGCAATCCGCAGTGCGCAGGCAGGCGCCGAGGTTGTGCGGATCTTGCAAGCCGTCGAGGACGAGGACGAGAGGGTCTTTTTGGCCTTCGAGCAAAGCCTCGAGATCATCATCGGCGTACTTGGTGAGGGGGCGTTGGGCGTCACTGTGTTTATTGTCTCGTGCGAGTGGGAAAGGCATGGCGCGAGGGAGATGGCTCCTTGGGGAAAAATCAATGCTACACGCGGCTACACACGGAGCGCCCTATGGTTCTGCGGTTTTCTTTCGTGGTTTTTCCTCCTTGAAACCAGGTGCGCATCCATCAAGCCTGATGGGCGTCTTTCGCTCGGGTGGTGAAATGGTAGACACGCTGGATTTAGGTTCCAGTGCCGAGAGGTGTGCGGGTTCAAGTCCCGCCCCGAGCATGCTCCACCAGTCCTCTGCATGCCATGAACCGTCGATATTTACTCAAGACCTTTTCTTTGGCTGGCGCTCTTGCCATCCTTCCCCGCCTCCGCGCAGGCGAGCCTTTCATCCGTATGGAGTTCCCCGTCCTTCGCCTTGGCAATATGGCGGTGACGATTCTCCGGGATTCTTCGGGGCAAACAGATGCCAGCTGCCTCATTGGTGCGACAGAGCCTATGCTCAAACGCTCTCTTCCTTCGGGTAAATTCGACAGCGTCATTCAGGCATTTTTGGTGAGCACTCCGCAGAAAAAAATCCTCATAGACACAGGCCTTGGGCTAAAGCTTCACGATAATTTGCAGAAATGCGGGCTTCGTGCTGGTGCACTGGATGCGGTGTTGATCACGCACATGCACGGCGATCACATCGGCGGGCTATTGCGCAATGGCAAGGCTGCCTTCCCCAGGGCGCAGCTTTTCCTGCCTCAGGAAGAGCATGCCTACTGGTCAGCCAAAGCTGGCAGCACTGGGGAGTCGGCGCGTGCCATTGCCAGCGCGTACGGCAAACGTATCTGCCTTTTCAAAGCCGAAGCTCTCGGGAACTTGAAAGCCAAGGAGGCGCCAGGAGAGTCGGCGAATCTGCCTGCGGGCGTCCGCGCCATCGCCGCCCATGGGCACACACCTGGCCACACAATGTACTTGCTCGAATCAAAGGGCGAGCGCCTGCTGATTTGGGGCGACCTCATGCACGCCATGGAGATACAGCTGCCCTACCCCGAAGTCGCCATCTCCTACGACGTGGACCCGGTGGAAGCCGTGAAGACTCGCAAGCGAGTGCTCGCGAGTGTCGCCGGTAGCGGGATCCCCGTGGCTGGGATGCACAACGCGTCCCTCAATTTTGGCCGCATCATTTCCACCCGAGAGAAGAGCTATGCCATCAAGTCACACCCCGGTGCCTGAACGCCCTGAGCCTTTGCTCAGTGTGCGTGATTTGCGCGTTCGTTTTCGCGCCAAGGGCTGCGGCGGGGGCGGTGTTGTGGAAGCCGTACGCGGGGTGTCTTTCTCGTTGCAGACGGGGAAAATCCTTGCAGTGGTGGGCGGCTCGGGGAGTGGCAAGTCTGTCACTGCGCTTGCCCTTGGGCGGCTCCTCCCCCCGGTGCCAGAATGCTTCGTCAGCGGCTCCATTTGCTACGACGGGCGCGATGTGACGGGCTTGTCCTCTGGAGAGTTGCGCCGTTTGCGTGGGCGCGAGATTGCCTACATTTTCCAGGAGCCGTGCGCGGCGCTCAACCCTGCCTATTCAATAGGCTTCCAAATAGGCGAAAGTCTTCGGATACACTCGCCTGGCGCCGGGAATCTGAAGGAGCGCATCACGCAGTTGCTGGAGGAAGTGGGCATCCAGAATGCGGCGAATCGCCTTGGTGCCTACCCTCACGAATTATCGGGCGGCCAGGCGCAGCGCGTGATGATTGCGATGGCACTCTGCTGCTCCCCGCGCCTGCTGGTGGCGGACGAGCCGACAACGGCGTTGGATGCCACCGTGCAACGCCAGATACTGGACTTGCTGGCGCGCCTGCGCATGCAGCACAAGATGGCCATCCTGCTCATCACGCACAACTTTGGCGTCGTTTCCGGCCTCGCAGACGAAGTGGCTGTGATGGCAGATGGACGCATCGTCGAGCACGGGCCTGTCGCCAGAGTGCTTGGCCAGCCCGAGCACGCCACCACGCGAACGCTCTTGGCCGCCATCCCACGTATGCGCGCCCGGCCCGGCTTGCGGCAGGAGGCTATATCTTCCTCGCAGGTGCAGCCAGTTTCCCGACGATAGTCTGGTAGCGGACGATGCCGTCCGCCAAGCCTTGGGCTATTTTCTCGCGGTGGAGGGCTTGGTTGATGAGCCGGGCTTCGGTTTGGTTGGAGAGGAAGCCGCACTCCACAAGCACTGCCGGGCAAGTGTTCTCGCGCAAGACGTGGAAACGCGCCCGACGCAGGCCCCGGTCAGTCGCCTTGAGCCTGCCCGTCAATGCAGCATGAACATGATAGCCGAGGAGGACATTCCACTGGTTATTCAGATGGCCGTTGTAGCGTGTGTAGAGGGTACGCGTGTCGCGGCTGGTGTCGTTGGTGGAGCGCTGGCCCCGGGGAGGGAGGACAAAAGTCTCGATGCCCGATGCCTCCGCAGCATTTTCAGCGGCGTTGAAATGGATGCTGATGAAAAGGTCAGCGCCGATTTTCTTGGCCATTGCCGCGCGTTTTTCGAGAGGGATGGTGACGTCGGTTTCGCGCGTCAGGGTCACTTTTATTTTTTTGCGTTCGAGGATAAACTTGAGGCGTCGCGCGACGTCGAGGTTGAGCATTTTCTCGGACATGCCTGTTTTGTTGATCCGGCCCAGATCTGTGCCGCCATGGCCCGGGTCGATGAGGACGTGGTAAACGCGCCGTGCCGGGGCATCACGTGTGTTGCGCGGCGCGATGATGGGGAGGAGGGCGTTGTCGAAGTCCAGCCGACTGAGGAAATTTGCACCGCCCTTGCCAAGCCTGACCGGTAAACCAGTGAAGACACGAGTGTTATTGATGATGAGGTAAGACTTGTTCGGCTCGACATCGACGCTTATCCACTGGTTCTTCCACTGCGTGACGCTTGGGGCAAGGGCCACGCGCGTGAGCTTCCACTGGAGAAAGACTTCGTTGAGATTGACGTTTTGCGAGGAGGCTGTGGCGGCGCGGGGCAAGGCGCCTGCAACTTCGAGGGGAAACACCCCTGCGAACACAGCGAAGAGGAGCAGGAAACAAAAAGCAAAAGGATGGCAAGGGCGCAGGGTCATTATTCCTTGTCGTCGCCTCCGTCGTCATCTTCATCCTCATCCTCTTCTTCTTCGTCGATCTCGTCAACGGGCACGGCGGCGGTGTTGTGGAGGAGCTTGCGCTTGCCTTGGGCAACCGGGGTGAGCATGACCGTCATTGAGCGTCCCATAAGGCGTGCCGGGTGATCTGGGGTGCCGATGTGGGTCAGCTCGGCCATGGCTCGTTTCATCAGCTCGATGCCGATTTCGGGATGCTCCAGTTCGCGGTATCTAAAGGAGAGGATGAGTTTAAGCTTGTGCCCGTGGTAGAGAAAATTTTCGGCCCTGCGGATTTTGATCATGAGGTCGTGCACATCGCAGCGCGGGCGCAACTTGACCTCCTTGAGACGCACGGTAGCGGCCTTTTGTTTTTTCTGTTTTTTGGACTCCTCGTACTGGTATTTCCCGAAATCGACGATGCGGCAAACGGGTGGGCGCGCAGTGGCGGCGATTTCGACGAGGTCGAGCCTATAGTCTCTGGCGCGCTGGAGGGCGAGGTGTGTCGGCATGATGCCGATCTGCTGGCCGTCAGGGCCGATGACCCGGACTTCTGGAGCCTTGATGCGTTCATTTCTTCGCGGCCCCTGAGGCTGGCCACGGTTGAATTGGGAGCGACGATTATTCTGATTACGGTTAGGGTAGGATGGACGGCGTACGCCGTAATTCTGCGGGAGGGACATTCAGTGAGTTTTGTTTGTCGTATTGCTGTGTTAGCCTGATTCGCGGACTTGCGAATCGAGGGCCTGTGGTAGGGATTCGCGTAGAGAATACAAGGGAAAATCAAGGCTGGTGCCGGTTCTGGTGGACCTCAAGACGAGGCCTCAAAACACCCATCCGCAGTCTTCACAACAAGCCTGTCCAACTCCATCATCAGCAAGGTTCCCGAAAGGGTGGAAACGGGTTGCGCGGTTTGTTCGGCCAAGGCATCGAGGCTCAACGCCATGCCCCCGGAAAGGCTTTGGAGAATTTGCAGCTCCAAGGGACCCAAGCTGGCAGGGAAAACCTTGGGTAAAGAGACGGGTGCGTCCGGCTTTTCCTTGCCTGCCACAGCGCGCGCAGGAGCTTCGCCAAGCTCGGCCAAAATATCGTCGACACAGGTGACGAGTGTGGCGCCATCGCGGATGAGGGCATGGCAGCCACGGCTGGTGCGCTGGTCGGCGCGTCCTGGCACTGCGCACACGAGGCGGTCTTGCTCGGTGGCAAGGCGCGCGGTGATCATACTTCCGCCAGACTCATCTGACTCGACGATGACGACTGCGCGCGACATGCCGGAGATGATGCGGTTACGCATGGGAAAAGTCAGCTTGTCAGCCTGACGCCCCAGGAAAAACTCACTGAACACGACGCCCTGCGCGACAATCCTTTGGTAGAGGTCGTAGTTTTCCGGGGGGTAAATGATGTCCAGCCCGCACCCGAGCACAGCTACCGTGGGCCCACCCCCCTCAAGGGCACCCTTATGCGCAGCTGTGTCTATGCCTCGGGCCAGACCACTGACAACACACCAGCCCGAGGCCGCGAGCTCACGAGATAGCAGGTGCGCCATCTGCCTGCCGTAGGCGGTGTGAAAACGGCTGCCGACGATGCCCACACAACGCTCACCCCAAGAAAAACCACCTGCGCTGGCATAAAGGCCAAGCGGCGGATCGTAGATTTGGCGTAATAAAGGCGGATAAGCGTCACCATCTTCGGGGATGACAAAATGGACGCCACGGACGGCGATTTTTTCCAACTCGCGCGCAGGATCGAAGTGCTTGCGCCAGCCGAGTATGTTGTCCGCCATCGTCTCCCCCACGCCTTTCACTGCGAGTAACTGTGCGCGCGCGGCGTGGAAGATTGCCGTGGGGTCGCCGCCCAGCGCATCCATGAGGCGACGGCTAGAAACGGGGCCAATGCCGGGCAAGGCGTTGAGCACAAGCCTTGCAGTGCGGGCGTCTTTCAGGGGCGATGTATTGCCGAGCGCAGACATGCCGCCGCAGAGAGAACACTCGCCCCGACGTGCTCAAGGTTTTTCAAGCCGAGGATGCCGTCTGGTGGTATTGACACATGGTGGGAATGGTTCGCCGAGTCGTCCGCAACGCTTGTTCGGCGTTTATAAGGCAGGCAGCCCCATGGACATGGCTCCAGACCTGTCTGGTTAAAAACTTGTGCCGTGGGTATTCGGCGGCATCGTCCGTTTTTTTCTCCACTTTTTCTTGGCGGTATGACCGATGACGAAAGCGACACAGCCCCGCTCGAGGGCAGCGATGCAGGCTTGGTCCATTCTCGCGACCACTTTTTCGACCTGCCTTTCTCCTTCGAACTGGGAGGAACCATCCCCGCATTTACCTTGCGCTATGAGACCTATGGCCAGCTTAACGCCGAACGCTCCAACGCGGTCCTCGTCTGCCACGCCTTGACGGGGAACCACCACGTGGCTGGGCGCTACACGGCGGATGAGACCAGACCGGGTTGGTGGGACGCCTTCGTAGGACCGGGGCGCCCACTCGACACAACGCGCTTCTTCGTCATCGGCGTGAGTTGTCTCGGCGGTTGTCAGGGCAGCACGGGCCCGTCCTCGGCCAACCCAGCCACCGGGCACCCCTACGGGCTCACTTTCCCACAATTGACCATGCGTGACATGGTGCACGCGCAGCGCCAGCTCATGAATGCGCTGGGTATCTCGCGTCTCCACGCCGTCATCGGCGGCTCGATGGGCGGGATGCAGGGCCTGCTCTGGGCCATCGACTACCCGGACGCCGTGCAAAACGTCGTGGCCCTCGCTTGTGCTGCGCGCCAAGGCGTGCAGGCTATCGCATTTAACGAAGTCGGACGCAACGTCATCGTCAACGACCCCGCTTGGCTTGGCGGCGCCTACTACGGCAAAGGCCCCGGCCCGGAAGCAGGCCTGGCCATCGCGCGGATGCTAGGCCACGTCTCCTACCTCTCCTGCGCTGGCATGGAGCGTAAATTTGGGCGGGCGCGCTGCGCGCAAAGTATTCTAGCAGACAGGATGGCCCAAGCCGGGAGTGCCTCGCCATTCAAGCCAGAATTTGAGGTGGAGGCCTACCTGCGCCACCAAGGGCTCTCCTTCGTCAAACGGTTCGATGCGAACTCCTACCTCTACATCACCAAGGCCACCGACCGCTTCGACCTCACAGAGGGTGCCCGCTCGCTGGAAGACGTTTTAATCCCCGTGCGGGCGCGTGTCTCTGTCATCGGTTTTTCGTCAGACTGGCTTTACCCGCCTGCTCAAAACCGGGAAATCGCCACGGCACTCCTCCTTGCCGGAAAAGAGGCACGCTACATCGAGGTGGAGACCGACGCCGGGCACGATGCCTTTCTGCTCCCCTGTAAAACCCTCTTCCAAGCCATCCGCCAAGCGCTTTGAACATGCCATGTACCCGTGCACACGGCCACTCCTTTTTGCTTTTTTCCCATAGTATTTTAGTTCTTGATGCCGCGTTTTCCAAAAATCCAACATCTGCACGCGGGCATCCCGCCCGCCCAAGACAAACAACATGAACCAGAAATACTCAGTAACCATCCCCGAGCTCGGCATCACCATCGCCACCGGCTCCATAGCCCGCCAAGCCAACGGCTCCGTC
>JAITHA010000046.1 GCA_031280235.1 Puniceicoccales bacterium
GGACGTTTTTCATAGGGATGAGACATTGAGGGTTAGCTTGAGAGAACAGGCGAAACGCCGCCTGTCCAGCGACGTTCTTTTAAAAAGTTCCCCAAAGCAAGAAGTATTTTTCAAAAAAACGGGAAATCCGGACAGAAGTTGCCCCATGTAGGCGTCAAGAAGGCATGGGTGTAAAAGGAGGATGCGAGGGTGCAATAAAAACGGTGCGGAAAATCTTTTTCAAATGCCCCGTTTTTGGCAGATTCCCGTTCGCCATGAGAACAATTACCCGCCGCAATTTCTTCTCCAATGCCGCTCTCGCCAGTGTCGCTTTCACCCTGCCAAGCGCGCTTCGCGCCACCTCGGCCCCCCCTGCCCCCCAAAGGACCTACAAACTCGCTGTTGCGACTTACAGCTACTGGCATTTTAAGCCCCCTATCGTTCCCATCGAAACCGTCTTGGACAAGGCTGGCGAGCTCGCCGTCGAGGGTGTGGACATCCTCCACCGCCAGTTGTCCTCTACGGACAATGCCTATCTGCAAACGCTCAAGCGCCGCGCCTTCCTCAACGGTCTCTCCCTTGTCTGTCTCTCAATGCATCAGAATTTTCTGACTTACAACTCGGAGGCAGGCTGCCTTGACGGAGAAAGACGAGAGCGCGAGATCAAACACACGCACGAATGCCTCGAAGTCGCCGCACGCCTTGGCATCCCCTCCATGCGTATCAACGCCGGGCGCTGGGCGACCACGCGCAGTTTCGATAAACTGATGCAAGACCGAGGGATTGAGTCCATCCCTCCCGGGCCGACGGAAGACGATGGTTTCAAATGGGTCATCGAAGGCATCCGCCGCTGTATCGATCGCGCAGCCCAGCTGGGCGTCATCCTCGCTCTCGAGAACCACTGGGGACTCTCTGGTACTCCGGAGGGAATGCTACGTATCTACGGCGAAATCAACAGTCCATGGCTCCAGTTGCTCCCCGACACAGGGAATTTCCTCGAAGACCCCTATGAAAAACTTGCCCGAGTTTTCCCCCACGCCTGCTACGTGCAGGCCAAGACCTACTTCGGTGGTGGCGAATGGTACACGCTGGATCTTGACTACAAGCGCATCATGCGGCAACTGCGCGAGGCCGGTTTTCAAGGGTTTATCGGTATCGAGTTTGAGGGCAAAGCCCCTGCCGATGAGGGCGTGCGCAAGAGCATTGAGTTGCTTCGCGCAGCGATGGCTTGAGCCCGGCAAGCCCAACATTTTGCGCCAACGTACATGGCCCCTGAACTTTTGCAAAACGCGCTGAGCGGCCATTTCCAGCTCACTGCCGACTACGCACCCACCGGTGACCAGCCAGAGGCGATCGCACGCCTCGTCCAATCCTTTCGTGACGGACACAAGTACCAGACGCTCCTCGGCGTCACGGGCTCGGGAAAGACGTTCACGATGGCGAACATCATCCAGCAGCTTCAACGGCCCACGCTCGTCATTTCCCATAATAAAACCCTTGCCGCCCAACTCTACTCCGAGTTCAAAAATTTCTTTCCTGCGAACGCCGTCGAATTCTTCATCAGCTATTATGACTTCTATCAGCCGGAGGCCTACATCCCACAGACGGACACCTACATCGAGAAGGACTCGGCCATCAACAACGACATTGAGCGCCTGCGCATCGCCGCCTCCAGCGCCTTGCTCTCCCGACGCGATGTAATCGTCATCGCCAGCGTCTCTTGCATCTACGGCCTCGGCTCTCCGGAAGATTTCAAGACCATGATGATTCCCTTGCGCACGCGTATGCCCATGCGCCGCGATGCCCTTCTCGAAAAACTCGTGGCCAATCTTTATCAACGCGACGAGTTCACCCTCGAGCGCTGCAAATTCCGTGTGCGCGGCGATATCGTCGACATCTTCCCAGCCTACAAGGAGGACGCCTTGCGCGTGGAATTTTGGGGGGATGAGATCGAAAGCCTTCGCGAGCTCGACCCACTCACGGGGCGTGTTGGCAAGCAGCTTGAGCACTTCGATCTCTATCCTGCGACGCAATTTGTTGTGCACCCGGACCGCCTCGCACGTGCATACACGGCCATCCGCGCTGAGCTGGAAGAACGCGTTACCCACTTTGAGCACGAGGGCCGTCTCCTCGAAGCGCAACGCATCCGTATGCGCACAGAGTACGACCTTGAAATGCTCCAGGAGACGGGGTTTTGCCAAGGTGTGGAAAACTACTCCATGCACATCGGCGGGCGTGTCCCGGGCCAGCCTCCCTGGTGCTTGCTCGATTTTTTTCCAAAAGATTTCCTGGTCTTTATCGACGAAAGCCACGTCACCGTGCCCCAAGTGCGTGGCATGTACCACGGGGATCGTTCCCGCAAAACACGCCTTGTCGATTTCGGTTTTCGCCTCCCCTCCGCGCTCGAGAATCGCCCGCTGCAACCCGACGAATTTGCCGTTGCCACGGGGCAGACGCTTTTTGTCTCGGCCACCCCGTCGCCTTACGAACTCGGCATTAGCAGCGTCGTGGCGGAGCAAATCATCCGGCCTACGGGCCTGCTTGATCCCGAAATGGAAGTGCGCCCCATTCAAGGCCAAGTGGAAGACTTCATCGGCGAAGCCCGCGCAACCGCCGAGGCCGGAGAACGCGTCTTGGTGACCACCCTCACCAAGCGCATGAGCGAGGACCTCGCGGAATTCATGCGCGAGGCAGGCTTGCGCGTCGAATACCTACACTCGGACATCGATGCCATCGAGCGCGTCGAGATTCTACGCCGTTTACGCGAGGGGCGCTTCGATGTGCTCATCGGTGTAAACCTCTTGCGCGAAGGGCTTGATCTGCCCGAAGTCAGCCTCGTCGGCATCCTCGACGCCGATAAGGAGGGTTTTCTGCGAAGCGAGACGAGCCTTGTGCAGACTGCCGGGCGTGCGGCCCGCCACGAACGCGGGCGAGTGCTGCTCTACGCCGATGTCCGCACAGACTCGCTTATCCGCGCCCTCGCCGTGTGCGCTCTGCGCCGCGAGCGGCAGATCGCCTACAATACCGAGCACGGCATCACGCCGCGCAGCGTCATACGCCCGGTGCAGGCCAGCCTCCTATCGGAGGATCTGGAGAACCAACCGTTCCTCCTCGCCGAGGGAGCCGGAAACATAGACACAGCCCAAGTGCTCGCCGAGCTGGAAGCCGATATGCTCAAGGCTGCCGATGCCCTTGAATTTGAGCGCGCCGCTCTCTTGCGTGACCAGATCTCCATTCTCAAGGGCGAGAAAAAAGCCCGCTTCACAAAGACTGCGCTCTACAAAAAGCGCTCCCGGAAAAGATAGCTTCCCCCGCTCACTGCCCGGGCACAACGGCGTATTTCTTCTCCCAAGCTTTCAAGATGTCGTTGGCGATGGGGGCCGCGCTTGAGCCGCCGCCAAGACGCCGGTCGCCGGCCTGACTCTCCACCATGACAACGAGCGCCACCTGTGGTTTTTCCACCGGCACGTAGGCCATCACCCAGGCGAGCACGGCGGTCTTGTTTTTCACTTGGGCCGTCCCTGTCTTGGAGGCCACAGTGCTCTTGAGCCCGCGCGGCAGAAGGCGCCCAGTCCCCGTTTTTGCGCAATCCACCATGCCGTGCACGACAGTCTGATACTGCTCTGGAGTGAGGCCTATCGGTGTACCGGAGTGTTTCACTGGGAGGTGTTCTGGCGGGATGCGTAGGATTGTCGCGTCGGTGCGCGTCTCATTACGTGCGATGCTCGCGGCGAGGCATGCCAGGTGCAGAGGCGTGGTGAGCACGTCGCCTTGGCCAATAGCGGTGTTGAGGGTGTCGCCAAGTGCCCAGCCTCCGCGCTTGAGAGAGGCCTTGTATTCTGGCGTGGGGATGACGAGGCCACGGTCTGTCGAAAGTTCGAAAGTATTCCTACTATCGAGGCCAAAGCGCTTGGCCTCGCCGGCGAGAGCCTTGATGCCCATGCGCTCGCTCACGAGATAGCAGAAAACGTTGCTGCTGACTTCGAGCATTCGTGCGACGTCAACTTCGCCAAAAGCGCGCCCATCGTGCTCCACAAATTTGCGGGGTGGGTTGCCGCGTTCGATGTAGCTTTCGCATTCCAGTGTCTCGTCCGGTGTGACAGCGCCACTGCGGAGCGCCGCGATTGCCGTGATGGGCTTGAAGCTGGAACCGGCGGGATAGAGGCCTCGCGTGGCCCGGTTCAAAAGCACGCCCGCCCCATGTTTTTCTTCAAGTTCGCGGGAGTAGGTGTGCGGTTCGAGGCTCATGCGCGCAAGGTCGTAGCTGGGCGCGTTGGCGCAGACGAGCACCTCCCCCGTATTCACATCCAGCATAACGATGCTGGCCCGGTTGTCGGGAAAACGCTGTGCGATGGATTTCTCGGCGACGATTTGCAGGTCAATATCCAACGAGAGGTCGATCGACTCTCCTTGAATGGAGGGCACATCGAGCTCTGTCGCGTAGGCGAAGCCACTGGGGCGCACAGTCATCATCTGGTAGCCGGGAGTCCCCTGGAGATGTTGTTCGTCGAAATAGGCTTCGACGCCCGTGGCTGCTTTTTGCCCGCCATATTGCTTCAGGATGTGGCGCTTGCGTAGCTTCTCCGGCTGGGCAAGAAATTCCGCCACGAAGGGCGAATCTTCGAGGCTGTAGGGAATTTGGGGGACGTCGTCGCGGTCATTTCGCACGTAGCCGAGGATGTGCGCCGCCGATTCACCGAAGGGATAGATGCGGATGCTCTGGGTGACGATTTTCAGGGGATGATCCACCGGGTACGCCTCGATGAAACGTGCCAATTGTTCCTCGCTGAGGTCGCGTGCGATAGTGATGGGGATGGTGCGTGTGTGCGAGAAATGTTTGCGGATGGAGGCGATGCGCAAGCTGTCCTGACGGCCCAAGAGGCGATTCGTTTTATCGAGATAGCGCTTCAACACGTTCACGTAGGAAATGATGCGCAGTTCCCCGGCCCTTTTATCCCTCTCCCGCCGCACGTGTTCGGCGGTGAAGGCAGGGTTGTTTTTACGGCGCGCACGGATTGTCCGCAGTAGATTATCCTCCTTCATCAAGCGCGAGTACTCGCGATCAAATTCCTTTTTTAGGCGACTGTTCTGCTCCGTGACGTCGGCGACGATGTTGTGCGAAGGTCGGTTGGCGACGAGGAGTTTGCCGTTTCTGTCGTAGATGTTGCCCCGCGGCGCCGGGATGATGACGAGGCGGCGGCTCTGCGTATTGGCGGCCTCGGTGTAGTTTTCGTAATTGAAGAGCTGCAGCGCACTGAGACGGACGATGACGGCGCAGAACGCCGCAAACGCAATTCCCCCGACCAGGAACAGGCGCCATAAGGGAATGTCGATCGTTTTGCTTTTGATGTCGCTCATCTGGCGAAATGAGGGTGCGCAAACTCGCTACTCCATACCCATGCCGAGTTTCTCCAAGATACGTTGCAAGTCGTCGTTGCCGTAATACTCAATGAGAATGCGCCCCTGCCTTGCCCCGTGCCGTATCTGGACGCGGGTATTCAGGCGCGTCACCAAGCGTTTTTCGATGTTTGCGACGGCTGTCGTCACAGCAGCTGCCGAGCGATTATCCGACGCATTCCTCTCCCCACGTGCGACGTGCGTCGGGGAGGGTTTCGCGTTGCGGATGTTTTTTACGATTGTCTCCGCCTCGCGCACACTGGCGGAAATCTCCACGATGCGGCGTGCGACGAGGGTACGGTCTGCCGGAGTTTCCAAGCCGAGGATGACCTTGGCGTGCCCGCTCGAAAGCAGGCCGCTGGCGATGTAGCCGTGGATTTCGCGGTCAAGCGTGAGCAAGCGAACGCTATTGGCGATGGTGGCGCGCGGTTTGCCGACGCGCTCAGCCACGGCTTCCTGCGTGAGGTTGAAGTCGCGCATCAAGCTGGCGAAGCCTAGCGCTTCCTCGACGGGGTTCAGTCCTTCGCGTTGCAAATTTTCGATCAAGGTCATCGCTGCCGATGCGGCGTCGCTCGCGGTGACGATTCGAGCGGGGATCGTTTTGAGCCCAAGTTTTTGGAAAGCGCGCCAACGGCGCTCGCCGGCGATGAGTTCGTAGCCATCGGGAGTGCTCCGCACAACGATGGGCTGCAGCAGGCCCTCAGACTGGATGGATTCGGCCAATTCGGCGAGGGTCTTGTCGTCAAACTCACGCCGCGCCTGCCATCGTGCTGGGACAATTTTGCCGACGGGGACTTCTTGAAAGGGCGAAACGACTTGGGTTGGGGCCGGGGCGTGCGCTGCCTGGTTCGGTGTTGTTTCCTTTGCCGTGGAGTGCGTAGCAGGTTTGGTCAGGCTTTTGCTGTTTCCAGAAATTAGACTGCCGAGGCCGCGGCCAAGATTTTTCCTCTGGGTGCTCATGTGTGCGGGATGGAGGTGAGAAGGTTAGTTGGCCGGTGACGGATGGGCGAGAGGCTCGGGAGCCGGGGTTGGGCGTTGCGGCACGTAGAGAATTTGTCCCGGGCGCAAAATGCTTTTCTCCGTCAGATTGTTCGCAGCGAGGATCCAGGCGACGCGTGAGCGATTTGTGCGGGCGATTCTGTTGAAGGAGTCGTTGGGTTTCACCGTGTACTGGATACCGTGGGAGGGCATGTCCTTGGGAGGTGAATCGGCGGCTCTCTCAGTGGAAGGGGTGCCCGTCTTTTTGTCGGCGAGGGCTTTGTTGACGGCAGCGCTTTGCCGGGCGAGCGCCTGGTTGATTTCCTCGACGAGCTTGGTCATACGCTGGTTCACTCGGGCCTCGATCTGCGCATTATTATTAGCCAGCGCAGTCACCTGTTGCTGTAGGGCCGCGTTATTGCTGGCGCCCGCGTTGTTGTTGGAAGTCTGGAGCCTGGCGACGGCGGCGCGCAAGTCTTGCACTTCTTCGCGGAGGCGCTGCACGTCTTGCTGGAGGATGGCGAGGTCCTGCTCAATGCCCGCGAGCTTTGCGGCAGTTTGGGCGAACGCGCCCGTGGTCGGCAGCAAGCAAACGAGGAGGAGAACTGAGAGGAGGATGCTTTTCGTCATGGGTCTTAGTATAGGGTTTCTATGGCGGCGGATTCTGCCTGTTTGCACGGCTCAATGTCAAGAAGGGGTGCCCCAAGGGCCCATGCTTTTCGCCCCACGACGGGAAATGGCGTCACGCCCGCACCTTTCCTTTTACTTCAGCTCGGTGAGTTCCCAGTTTTCTTTCTTGGCGTGCTCTTTCAGGTCACTCTCGTTGAAAACGCCTGCGAGCATCTGGTTTCCGTTGAACACCCAGCCTGCCCAGAGCAATTTTTCCATGCGAACAATGTCGTAGGTTTTGAGCGAGCTCCCGCCCGTCTGGCAGACCACGAAGGTGTACTCCGGGGAAATGATGCGCCCAACGACGCTGCCCTTCGGGCCGCCCACCTTGCGCGCCACTAGGGTGCCCTCGCGCTTGAGGACTTTCCGCGCGCTCTCGCAAGCAGCTTCCTCGCCGCTGCCGACGGCGATGCCGCCACGCATCAGACTGATGATGGAGATGGAGGCGATGAGGGCGAGAACGAGGACGCCAGCCATGATGCCGAGCGTGATTGCGCGGCGTTTCTTGACAGCACGCATCTTCATATAGATGGCGATTTGCTCGGGCGTGTAGCCGCCTTGCTGCCAGGCTTGTTGCGCGTATTGCGGGTTCTGCGAGTAGGCTTGGGCTTGCGTGGCTTGTTGCCAGGCCTGCCGGGGCTGCTGTGGATGGTTGGGAGGGACGGCCATTGTGGGATGAGTGGTGTTGGTAAGTGTTGGTGAAAACAGGGAATCGCTTGGCACATCATGCCTCAGGCGGCGAGTCCTCGTCGTCAGATTCTGGGAGAGGGAGCACGCGAGGTGCGGGGCTGGGCACGGAAGGCTGAAAGCCCGAGGCGGCGTCCAGCAATGTTGTGTGGTCTTTGAGTGCCTCGGTGCCATCGTCTTCGGCGAGGCCGACATCGTTGGCAGAAAGCTTTGCCGGTGTCGTCGCCCGGGAAATCCATTCGCTAATCTGGCTGGGCGAGAGCACGTCGGAACTTGGCAAATCTGCCAGTGACTTGATGCCACAAAAATCGAGAAACTTTGCCGTCGTCCCATACTGGATTGGGCGGCCCGGCAAATCAGCGCGCCCGGTTACGATGACGAGCTCCAAATCGATGAGACGGTTGAGCGCGTTGTCCGCCGAAACGCCTCGAATGGACTCTATTTCGGAGCGTGTCGTCGGTTGGCGGTAGGCGACGACGGTGAGAGTCTCAAGTACCGCCTGGCTCAAACGCATGGGCTTGGGGTCGTTGCGCAAGAGGCGTACCCACTCTGCGTATTCGGGCGCGACGGCGAGCTGGAAGCCCTCCGGCCCTTGCAGGATCTTGGTTACTTCTCCGGCATCGGACATCTCTTGGTTCAGTGTGTCAGCGGCTTCGCGAATTTGCGTCGCCGTGAGCAAGACGGGCACTTGATCGATGATGTCCTGAATGACGCGCTGTGTGAACTGGGCATTGTCCGGTTCCTCTGCTTGTGCCGTCACACGCGGCACTCCCGTGAAGGAAGGCTCATCGGGTGTCGCGGACTGCCCGCCCTCGTCATCGGCTCGGGCTGAAGCCTCCACCTGTGCCTTTTCACGTTGCTCGTGATAGCGGGTTATCACGGCTTGGATGTCCTTGATGGACACTGGCTCCGAGGTGGAGATCAACAGCGTCTTGAGAACTTTTTTCAGGTTAAACTCCATGAATTTCTCAGAGTGAATGTGAGAAGGTACCGCTGAATGCAACCCGGGAAATGTGATGGCTGGCGCCAGAGGAGGTCGCGTCCGAGTTCGCCACGCGCCTTGAAAAAACTGCTTTACAGGGTCGCTTCTGCCCCGTTTCTTGCGCTCCCTTTTCAGCAACATGCAGAAGACCAAGAAATCCATTGCCAAGCGGTACAAGGTGACAGGCACCGGCAAAATTATGCGCCGTTCGCCCAATACCCGCCACCTCTTGCGCAATAAGTCCACCAAGTCCAAGCGACGCAGTGGCGCGGACAAGCCGGTTGCTCCCGGTTTCGTCGGCGCGATTCGCGCCGCCTTGCCATACAGTCACTAAGCGCAAGTGCGGATCACATTAACACGGCCTTCGTCGGGTGAGTTTTAAAGGCGACCCGGCAAGCCAAACAAAAAACCAAACATATAGGAGAATAACACAACATGCCTCGTGTCACCAACGGCCCCGCCACTCGCGCGCGCCGCAACAGAACCCTCCGAAAAGCCAAGGGCTTTTTTGGAAATAAATCGCGCCTCTACACTGCCGCACGCGAAGCAGTCGAGCGCGCCGAAAAATTCGCCTATCGCGACAGGCGTGCCAAGAAACGTGAGTTTCGCTCGCTGTGGATTGTGCGGCTCAATGCTGCCTGTCGCCCCTTGGGTATTTCCTACAGCCGCCTTGTCCAAGGCTTGAAAAAAGCTGGGGTGCTCATCGATCGTAAAAATTTAAGCGAGCTGGCCATTCATGATGCCGCTGCTTTCGAGGCGATTGTCGCCAAGGCCAAGGCTGCCCTCGCCTGAGCCTCAAGCTTTCGCACGCTTCAGCAAATGTGAAAATGCCGCGCATCCTCGGACGCGCGGCATTTTTGTACAGCACACGCGACGCCACTCTCCACATTCCCCCGCCACCAGCGAACGACATGAGCGAGACACTGACCGCCCTTTTGCACGGACCGGATTCACCCGGGATCGTCGCCCGGACAGCCCACTGGATTTTCGAAAACGGCGGCAACATCCTCCACGCTGACCAGCATTGCGATGCCGAGGCAAAAGTCTTCATCCAGCGTATCGAGTGGGTGCCCACGCCGGCCTGTTCCATCACCGAGGCACAACGCTTTGCGGCCTACGCGCAGAGCCTTGGCATGTCGGTCAAAATCGCTCGCAACACCGACCGGCCCAAGGTCGCCATCCTCGTCTCAAAGCAAGGGCACGCCTTTCACGATTTGATGTTGCGCCAGGCGGCGGGCGAGCTGCCGTGCGAGATTTGCTTCGTTGCCTCAAACCACACCACCTGGGAAGCCGCCAGCCGCGAACACTACCGCACGCCCTTCGTCCACATCCCCGTCTCTCCAGAAACCAAGCGCGAGGCGGAGATGCATCTCGAAGCCCTTTTGCGCGAGCATGGCGTTGAGCTTGTCATCATGGCACGCTACATGCAGGTGTTGAGCGAGGCATTCCTGAAAAGCTGCCCGGGACCCGTCATCAACATCCACCACTCTTTTCTCCCCGCCTTCGCCGGCGCCAGGCCTTACCATCAGGCCCACGCGCGTGGCGTGAAACTCATTGGCGCAACAGCGCACTATGCCACACCCGTCTTAGACGACGGTCCGATTATCCACCAAGCAGTGGCACCCATCACGCACCGTCACAGCGTGGACGACTTGGTACGCATGGGACGTGACTTGGAAAAACAGGTGCTCGCGCAAGCCGTACGCTGGCATTTGCAAAACCGAATCCTCGCCTACGGCAACAAAACCGTGGTCTTTGAATAATTCCACCACACCGAAAATATTTCCCCAAAAACTGCGCCACAATGAACTCAACCAATCAGCAGATACGCTTCTTTAAGTACCATGCGCTCGGCAACGACTACCTCGTCCTCGACCCCAAAGATTGGGCTCGTGCCGATGCCCCAAGTCCCGGGGAAATCCGAAAAATCTGCCACCGGCATTACGGACTCGGTTCCGACGGCATATTGTTTGGCCCCCTGCCTGCGGATGGTGCCTTCGGCCTGCGCATCTTCAACCCCGATGGCTCAGAAGCCGAAAAAAGCGGCAACGGCCTGCGCATTTTTTCTCGCTACCTGTACGACCAATTGCTCGTCAAGGAGTCGCCTTTCCGCATTCACACGCCCGGCGGATGGGTAGAGAGCCTCGTGCTCAACAATGGCAGCCTCATCCGCGTCGAGATGGGAAATGTCAGCTTCATGAGCGACACCATCCCGGTCTCCCCTGCACTGCCACGCCGCGAAGTGCTCAACGAGACAATCACTGTGCTTGACCGCAGCTTCACGTATTGTGCAGCCACCGTCGGCAACCCCCACTGCGTCATCCCTGTCCAGAAAGCCACGGCAGAGCTCGCGCGCCAATACGGCCCCGCCATCGAGATACACTCCACCTTCCCCAAGCGCACCAACGTGCAATTTCTAGAAATCATCGACCGCGAAAATATCCGCATCGAAATCTGGGAGCGTGGCGCGGGCTACACATTCGCCTCGGGCAGCAGCAGCAGCGCCAGCGCAGCCGTCGCGCGAAAACTCAGCCTCTGCGCCGCTTCTGTTACCGTACACATGCCCGGTGGCAGGCTGGGTATCGCCATCAGCGATGATTACGCCATCACGATGACGGGTGGCGTGACCTCCGTGGGTCGCTTTGTGATGTCTCCCGAAGTCCTCCAACAGGCCATCGAATGCTGACTCCTCTCCACCCTAATTCGGCAGGCGCGCTCTTCCTCCTCCTGCACCTCATCTTTGCCGCCGCTGCTGCCACGGCCCAGAGTCTGCAGCTCCCGCTGGCGCAGCCCACCGGTATTGCGATGCAGAGCAGCCTGCCTGCCTTGCGCGAACACGCCTTGCGCAACGCCACATACGCCGGGAAAACCAACGAAGTGTTCAAGGCCATCGCCACAGAGTACGACCCGGACGTGCTCCGGTCCACGCTCGACGCGCTGGCCTCTGTCGGCGCCTTACGCGAAGGCCACATCCCATATGTGCTCGGGCTGGCGCGTTCGCCCAACGAGGCCACTGCCGTGCTGGGTTACTCTCTGCTGCCAGCCTGCGCCGCAGACGACAACCCCACCCAAGTCGCGCCAGAGGCGCAGGAACCCTCCATCTACCGCCACGGCCTCGCGCATTTCTCGCCACGCGTCCGTGCTGCCGCTGCCCGCGCTGCCGTGAAAACCCAAGCGGCCCTCAACCTCCTTCCAGAGTTTAACAAACTGGCCACCTCGGCAAATCCCGACGACCGCCGCGTTGGCATCGGGGCACTCATCGCACGCACCACTCAGCAGAAACTCGTCTTGCGCGCCACGCCACCTCAAGAAATCGCCGCCAAGCTTTTCGCCGAAGATCCAACCCGCAGCAAAGACATCGTCAGCGGCCTGCTCCAGATCGGCCTCTCTGTTCCCCCTTCCCTTTACACTCAGTTTTACAATCTGCCCGAGAAAGAGCTCTACGAAACCGTTGCCCGCTACGGCGATTTCCCCGATTTTTACGACAACGATTTCCTTCGCAAAGCCGCCATGCTGGAGCGCAACCATGTCGCTGAGACCGCCATCCGCCTACTGGCCTCGCGCCCCTCACCGAAAAATATCGCCACCCTCGACACGCTTAGCCTCGTGCTCGCGCAAGGCCGCGCTGCCCGCCTCGCGCCACTGCTCGCCAACTTCTCCGCACCGCCAGACTTCGCCGTGCTCTACCGGATAGATCTCGCCAACAATGCTCCCATCACCGTCTCGGCGAACAACGACCGTTTCGGCGCCACCGCCGGCAGCGTCCCCAACGCTCTCTTGGGAGAAGCCCTCGCTCCGGACGAACTCCTGATGCAGACGCGCTACAACGTGCCCGAGTCCCAGCGTCCTACTCTGCGCAGCCTGCGAAACTTCATCGAAGGCCTGGAGTCGCTGGGTGCCAAGAACACCCTCGATGCGGGCACCCTCACCAATGCGCGCCGCCTCTTCCTGCAAGAACGCGGCGCGGGCTCCCTGCCCAATGTCATCTCCCACCTCTTGGGAAGCGGGCACCCAGATAACGTGCAGCAAGCCATCGACCTCGCCATGGTCTTCGTGGGCGACGAACATCTGCTGGAAATCGTCCTGCAAAACTACGCCACAGACACTTCCCCAATACGCGCCGCACAACTCTTGCCCATCGACGCCTTCCTGCCGCGCACCACACCCATACGTTCGCGACTGCTCTCGCGCATGGGCCGGTTGCTCGTCGCCTCCAGCCACTCCGAAAAACACCTCCTCGGCCTCGTCCTCCTTTCCGCCCACGGCAACCCAAGCGACACCACTTACATCTCTCCGTCGCTCAACTCACCAGACGTGCTCACGCGCCGTGCCGCCTACCACGCCCTCGCCCGCGTCGCCCCGGAAACGTTTCTTTTGAGAATGAAAGCCACTCTCGCCGACCCAGACCCGCTCATCCGCACCTCCGCCGCCCTCCTCTTCACACGCACAGGCTTTCGCTGGGAACACCACCTCTCGCCATCGCTGCGCATCGCACAATGGGTACCGCCAAACGCCGAATTTAGCGTCAAGGAGGAAGACTATCGCCAACTAGCGCCCCTCGAAACCGACCCCGACCCCGAAGTGCGTCTCCGCACCCTCCTCGCCTCGCTCCAACACGGACGCCTCGCCAACACGCAAAAACTGCTCGACCTGCAATACTTCGCCCCCAACCCCTCGCTGCACACCGCACGTCTCCAGCAAAGCATAGCCGCCGCCAAAGCCGCCAAAAAAAACATCCCGCCCGCCCTCGCCTCCCTCGGCCCAAGCAACGAGGAGACACCCCCGCGTGCCCCTACCATCGTCCTCTTTGTCTCGCCAGAAACCACGCTCAACAATGGCTTCAACGCCACGATGGACGCTCTCGCCGCCACCTTCCACGGTATCCGCATCCTCACGTGGTACAACGGCACCGCCGCCACAGACGCTGCCAAGGCAGCCATCTTCCGCCACTACCCGGTCCCCTATTCGCAAAAAGGAAAATCCGTGCTGGTCTTCAGCTCAGGCGCTTGGGAAGCCTCCGATTCACTGCCCGACTTCGCGCGTTTACAAGAACTGATCGCCCACGCAAACGACACCAACCCGCGCCGCCTCGAACGCATTCTAAATCTTGAAACGATGCCCGCCGGGCGTGGACATCCCAAGCCTCCCAACCCATTTTTTACTTTCCCTAACGTTCTCATCCCTATCATCGCCGGAGTGGCCATCCTGCTCACACTCGGCCTCGGCACCGCCAAAGGACTGCAAGCCCTGCGTTGGTACCACCGCACACAATCCCTCTCTTTCTCCACCACCCAACGCTCTAAACACCGCAGCAGAAAAAAGCGCAGTCGCAAAAAAAGGAAAAATAAATCTGCTCCATTTGCCTGAGTGCGCAGTCATGAAAACGGTTTAATGACACGTTCGTCCATGGAGTTCAGGGATTTCAATCCCGCTTTGGGAGCGGGGAATTTATCCCCACGAGTCCTCGAATAGAACCGACACCCTCACCTCTCCAACGACGATTTTTAAGCAAAACGACCCGGAACAATCCCGCCTCCATAAAATCCTAACGGCGCTCTCGGCGAGAGCGCCCTACCCAACATGTCATATCTTCCTTAGCACCTTCACGTGAGCCGTCCCTATACCCGGTTGCTTATTTTTTGCCCTTGGTTTTTTGGAGTTTCAGGCCTTCGTAGAGAAAGGCCGTTTCCTTGGTCATCGGGAAAATTGTGGCGATGGCCTTGGCACATTCTTCATCTGTGGAATACCCTGCTTTGCGGAGACACTCCCGGACCTTCGCACCATCGCGGGGAAAAGTCATCACAAGGGTAAAAACAAATTGGCGCATATTGTAATCGCGGTCAACATCCCGCCAGCTTGCTCTTTGGAGAATCCTTTGGCGAAGACGCTCATGTCGTTTTATCGCTGGATTTTCATGCTTAATCTGGTGGGCCAATTCCTCCATGATATGCTTCTCGCTCAATCGGCAGTGTTCTTTATCGGTAGTTCCGGGAGGAATAACAAGTGGAGGAAACTTGGGCACCTCATGCCAGGGAGTGGATTTGTATTTCATTTTTCCTACTTCTTCCAACGCCTGTTTACGCTCTTTGCGGGCCAGATTCGTCAATCCGATATACCACTCCACATGTTTTTCTTTCACTTGCCTGACCATTTTTGCCAAGGCTTCAGCATCGGGTTGTTTCTGCCCGGCTTTTTCGTAAATACTGGCAAGATGCTTCTCGATTATTTCATCCACCAAGGGGAAATACCCCATGTATTCAAATAACTCGTATTTAACTGTTGTTTCCGACCATGCGTCGTATATGTCGCCTTTTGTCATCGCAAGGTATTCATCATCGGATAGTAACGTGGAGTTCGCCAAAAGATAAACCATCCATTCCATGACCGCCAAGTCCTCACCGGATTGCTTGCGATACCGCTCACTCCGTTTCTCGTAAAAGAGAGCGCGAATTTTTGAGGCCTCCTTGTAAAATTCAAGCAGTTTTTTTCCTTTAAGAAGCCTTGCGCCTTCTCAACCATTTCTTGATAAATTCCCGTCCCCCATATGGGAATGACGGGCGGCGGTAACTCCAGTCTTTCCTGAGCAGCGAGACCCAACGATAGCCTGGATACAATGCCGAGAAAACAGAAAATAGAAACTATTTTCTTCGGGCATCTTGCAATCAAATCAAGTTTTGCCTTTTTGTGTATTGTCATATTCTTGTGGTGTTTAAGTTCAAAACCAAGGGTTTTTATTTTTTGCCAGTCTTTGGTTTTTCCAATTTGGGAAGCCCCCTATACAAATATTCATTTTTTTTTCCTGCCCAACTGTCCTCAACAACAAATCACGGCATGCTACCTCGCTCGCATAGCCGGAGCTCATAAGAATCTCGCGCACTCGCGCACCATCCTTGGGAAAGGCCTTGATCAAGCACCGCACATAGTCGGATTCCATCCAATCAATTTTGGACTCAAAACGATTTTTGCGTCGGCTATATGTGGAGGCGAGTTCCCCTGCATCTCTGCGCCTGCGTTTTTCTTTCAGAAAATCTTCATAATCATACCCTCTAAGATTCAGCGGTTTATTATTGACTTTATTTGCCACTGCCGCTGCATCCTCGGCAAGCTTTGTCCAAGCCCTTCTCCCGTCCCACAGCATTTTCATTATCGCCCTCATGCAGACAATGTTGTTTTCCTTGAGCCGCCCGGCATCAATGCCAAAATGCTCGGGCTGCGAGTCATTTTGTCTGTAAATTGCGTTGGTCTTAGAAAGAGCAAATTGGTTGTTGAGGTTGGAAAAGGAGCGGGAGCTTGTGAAGTTATGAGGGTGAGTCAAGGGCTTGTTTC
>JAITHA010000040.1 GCA_031280235.1 Puniceicoccales bacterium
GCCGGGCGCGATCAACGCGGTCATTGTCGGCTGCGACGTCACCTTCGAGGTGAGCGCGGTCGGCGAGGGTTTGGTTTACCAATGGTTCAAAAATGGCGCGGCTGTTTTCGCCGCGAACGCTGCGACCTTCACGGCGTCGGCGGTGCAGGAAGGCGACGTTTACTCGGTGTCCGTGACGAACGCCGCCGGTGGCGTGACGGTTCGCGAAGTGGCGTCGCCGGAGTTTTTCCACCCCGTGGTTATCGTTGACGAACCCGCGTCGGTTGTCGTGTTGCAGGCGGGCGTCGCGACGCTGAGCGTCACGGTCAACGGCAGCGGGACGATTTATTATCAATGGTGCCGCGTCGATGCGGCGACGGGCGCGCTTGACCCGATTCCGCTGGCGAACACGGCGACTTACAACGCGACCGAGCCGGGTTTTTACTGCCTCGTCACGAACAACCGCGCGAACCGCCCGGCGACTTCCAGCGTCGTGGAAGTCGTCCCGTAACGCCGCCCGCGAGATTTTTTTTAAACCCAAAAACCAACGCACATGTTCACGCATAAAACCACCCAGCCCAACGCCACCGCCTTCCAACGAGTCACCCGCGCCGCCGCCGTTTTCGCGATGCTCTCCGCCGTCGCGCCCCTGACCGCGCACGCCCATGCCCGGCTGGGACGTCGAGCGCAGCACGCTCTCGCGCAAAAGCGAACAAATCAACGTGCCCATGCTCCTGACCCTCGCCTACGACATCCCGCTCGGCGAAAGTTTCTCCCTGCGCATCGGCCCCACGCTCGGACTGACCTGCGTTTCCATGAAATCAAAATTCAACTCGCGCGACGAAATTTACAACAACGCTGGCGACTTGATGAACGGCACCGCGTCCACGCTCAACCGAAGCGGCTCAAAAGCCGTCCTCTCGTATGGTGTGACCCTCGGCGCCCGCTGGGCCTTCACCGAAAACCTGAGCGCGGACCTCCAATACCGATTCCAGTGCACTGAAAAACTCAATCTCGGCACCTCGCGCAATTACAGCACCTCCACCACCCACCAATTCAACGCAGGCATGAATTACAGTTTCTGAGTTGCCGGGAAGGACACCTTTGCCCCTTCGGTCTGGGCCCCTGCGCGTCGATGGTGAGGGCAAATTATTCCACTGTTAATGGGATACTTGCGGTGTGGGCGTTGAATTCGGGGGCGTACATGCATTGCAATTCGGCGATACCGCTTTGGTAGTGGCCGCGGTGTTGTACGCGGACTGAATACTCCAAGACATGAACGCCGGGGTTGAGATGGCGGATGAAAAAGTGCGTCGCTGTGTCGCGCGTGCTTTCGTAGTAGCCGAGGCTGTTTTTCCAGCGATAGCCGCTTAGTGTTTCCACGGGTTCGAGGCCACTACCACGCTGGTCCTTCAGGTGCACGAACTCCATGGCGCGGTCGCTGCGGAAAATCAAACGCACGACGAGGGTGTCGCCGACTTTGGGTGCCTCTTTCCCGATGGGGACGAGGACGAGACCTTTGGGTGTGTTGACACGTTTCCAGAGGCTCTTGGAGATCTTGAGGGCGGCGGTTTCGTGGGCGGTAATTTTGTCCACCGTCTGGTGATATTGCCAGGTAACATTGCCCCAGGAAATGCCTTTTTCGTGGCGTGAGAGGGAGATCTTGCCCATGTCCGAGCTGACTTGCGCGCCAGGGATGCGTTTGGAGAAGAAGCCCGTGCCTGCTTCGACTTGGGCTGGCGTGAGGGCTTTGCCGCCAAGGGAAATAGTCGCTCCAGAGTCGGAGGCCAGTTTGTCGCTGCCGCCGCAGAGGAGGATGGCGTAGATGGCGTCGGCGGTGGCTTTGGTGGTGGGCCAGGCCTGTGTTTGTTTTTGCTTGAGGAGCCAGAGTTGCAGTTCGTTGAGTTCTTCGACTGGGGCGCCCATTTCGGAGAAGAGTTCGATCAATAGGGCCTGTGTCTCGATCGGGGCGTTCCACCAGAGGTAGGTTTCGTTGGCAAGAGGCCAGTAGGTACCCAGCTCGGGGCTTCGTCGGGCTCGTTCACGTAGAGAGCGGAGAATGAGCTGGGGGATGGAGTCAGGAGAGGGTTTGGCGTCGGAGCTGACAGCGCGTTGCAGGGCGATGGCGATGTGGGCCTGCGAGTGGATGGGCAGATCGGCCCACCCGCGCGCGATCTTGTCGTGAAAGAAAGCCAGGGCGGCGACGGCTTCTTCACTCGGAGGGATGTCGTGAAAGAAACTTCGGGCGTAGAGGTAGTGCGCGGTAGCGATGTCTCCCGGGTACGGAACGTCCTTTTTGGCTTTGATTTTCAGATAACAGTCGAGCCAGTGGGCATCCAGTGCTTCGATGGCATTTTTTATCAGGATGTGCTCCACGGGTATTCCCATTCGACGCATTTTTCCGAAACCTGCCACGATGAGTGTAGAGGTGAATTTGTCTGGCCCGGTACCTGGGAACCACTCCCACAACCCTTCTGGCAACTTTCGGTCGATGAGCTTTTGCAGGGTGGCTGTGCTCTCGGTTGCGAGGCGGTTGTTGTCGAACAGGATGCCAATGTTGTGTCGCTGGGCGGTCTCGCTCTCGGCCTCGCGTACCCAAGGTGTCTCCTCGATGAGCAAGCTTTTGAGCTCCTGGTTTTTGAAGAGAGGTGACTTGAGAGCTGGTGTGTTTTTCCAAGCTTGGAAGACGCGTGCGATGCGCGGGTCGTTCTGAGCGATATGGGCTGCCAGCTTGTTGGCGTAGTATCGGTTGAAGAGTTGTTCGGAGCACTCAAAGCTGTACTCCATGAGGTATGGCAGCGCGAGAACGGCGTGCCAAGCCGGGTTGGAGGTGACCTGCACGGTGAGGGCTTCGTGGCGTGCGATGGCGCCTGGCGTGGCGGAGGCAAGCAGTTTATCGAAGGAGGCGTGGACCTCGCCCCCAGAGGCGCTGGCGCGCAACAGGCGAGTGAGGCTCTCGGTGACGAGTTGCGTGCGCGAGAGGATAGGCAACCAGGCCTCTTCGCCATCGGAGTCCGCGCCCGTGGAAGCCACGGCTTTGTAGGTGAGCCAGCCTTGGCCGTCGGGGATGGAGATGCGCCAGGAGAGGCTCTGCGAGCTTTGCGGTGCGAGCTGGAAACTGCGTTCGGGCGTGGCATTACCAAGGCGTGAATCCGCTGGGGAGAGCGTGAGGGCATCGGCAAAATTCAGCCGCACGCGTCCATCCTGCGGCTTGTCCGTCCGGTTGGTGAGTTTGACGGCAAATTCGAGGGTGTCGCCCTCGCGCAAGAAACGGGGTGCCAGGGGCTGTACCATGAGGTTTTTGGCAGTGGCGATGCTGGCGTCGGAGAAGGCGCCGCTGCGCAGTTGCCCGTCATGTGCGAAGGCGAGAAAGCGCCAGCGTGTGAGCGCCTCGGAGGCTGTGAACTCAATGCGCACGGTGCCATCGGGCCCAGCGATGAGTGCTGGGTGGAAGAAATTTGTCTCAGACAAGTCTGACCGCGCCCTGACGCCGTCCAGACTCACTGTATTTTTCTTCATTTCTGCCAGCACACCATTAGCGGCGGGTTCTCCTGCCATCGTCGCCATCGGAGCTGTGTTTGCTGGCATGCGCATGAGTTTGCGAGAGGCGTATCCCCCTCCTCCTGCGAATCCACCCGCAAGAACCTCAAATGGACGGTGATGGGTGACGCCGGGCAAGTCGCTCCAATGCCATGGGCCTGTATAGCTGCGGTAGAAAGAATCCTCGAATGAGGCTGGGGCCGACACCTCATCCGGCTGAGAAACCGAGGCGCTGTCCAAGTAATTGGTGAAAGCTGGGGCAGAAAATCTCATGTATTCGTTGTAGTAAAGGGAGTCCGAGAGGCCGTACCACTGGTGCTCTCCCGAACTAATGGCGTCGAGGGAGGCGTCGTAAAGGGCGACGGCCACTTCCGGCGGCATGGCTACCAAGCCTTTTGCTGCGTCCGGGATGAACAAAGCGGGTACCTCTGGCGGGAGGACACGCAGCACCCAAGTCTCGCGGCCACCCGGGACGAGCTTTGAGTTGAAACGTTCCCAGGCAAAATTCAGCTCCTTGTTTTTCCATTTCACGTTTACCAATTGCCGTGTCTCATAGAGGCGGTTGTCGCGCACCTGCCAAATCTCGACGGCAAAGCCCCCGCGCAGGGCCTCTGTGATTGGGATCGAGATTTTCTGCTGGGTACGCGTCGGGTCTGTCCAGAATTTCTGGAGCACACGCCCCTGGTGGGAAAGGGTGACGTGGGCACGCGCCGAGTCATAGCCGCTAGCCCAGAGCGCGTTGAAGGTGTCGCCCGGCTGGAGATCTGTTGTTTCGGCGGTGAACGTGAACGGAACTCGCAACGTGCTACGGCTTGCTTCTGGCTCCAAGACGACGATGTCCCTCCGTGCGCTGACGAGTTTGCCGTGGCTGTCTTGCGTGGTGAACACGGCGCGATAAGCCCCCGCCGGGAGTTTCACCCAAGTGGAGGCCTTGCCCGACGGGCCGATATCGACACGTTGGGTGACGACTCCCTCGCCCGTTTCCCATTCACGGATGTGGGCTATGTCGTCGTCGTGGCCATGGGTTTTGCTTGGGCGGGCGACTTCTGCTGGCTGTGCCAGCGCGTAGACGACGAGTTGCCCGGATGCCGTCTGCGGAATATCGTCGAGTGTTTTTGCCTCGATTTTCAAAGACACGGCCTTGTCTGCCGTCTGCCATTTTTCCGTCTGGATGTTGGCCTTCAGAGAGCTGTAACCGATGGCGATGCGTTTTTCTGCCGTCCGGGTCTCGCCTGTGGAGTCGGTCACCTCGGCGAAAACGGAGAAAAAGAAATACGGTTCGCTTTGTGGGGTCTCCTTTTTATCTGGCGCTGCCGTGAATGCGATTTTGAAGCCACCGTTTGCAGCACAAGTGGTGGTGCCGTGTGCGATATCTCGCCCTCTTTGAGCCCCACCCCACCAGCACCAGTCGGGCCAGAATGTTTTGCGCTCCACGCGCCATTTTACCGTCGCGCCGTCGATGGGCGTGCCTGTGAAAGCTGTCGCCACGCCTGACAAGGAGACGGTGGAGCCGAGTTTGCTCGCGCCCGTTGGGGAGTTGAGGGCCACCTCAAATTTTGGCCGTTTATATTCCTCGACGTGGACATAGGTTCGCCCGAGTTCGATGCCCTTGGTGTGCAGGACGTATGGGCCAGTGAGTCTGCCTGCTGGCACCACAAAGCTGCCGGACGCCGAGCCGTAGCCGTTCGTATAGAGCTCGACGCGTCCCGCTTCCTTGTTGTTTGGGTCGTCGAGGGCGACGGTGATTTTTCGCCCCGGAAGGAGCGAGGCCTTTTTTGTGGTGCGGTTGCCAGAGTACACGATAGCTTTGAACTGTATCGCCTGACCCGGGCGGTAGAGTGCCCTGTCTGTGAGGAAACGGACGTGGAGGTGTGTGCGCTCTGGCTCACCCGCATGACCTTCTCCGTGGATTTCACCGTGTGTGGCGATACGTTGGCCGTTCGAATCCGTCGCCAAGAAGAGGCCGCCTTTGGCCTTGGCAGGCATTTCCAGAGAGAATGCACCCATAGCATCTGTCTTGGTCGGTTTGACGGCGACCCGTAGGGCGCTCGCACTTAGATACCAGCCTTCCACAGTGGCTCCGGGAACGGGGACGCCTGTGCGTGCGTTGACAAGAAAGCCTTTCTGCGACCACGGTTTTCCATCGCTAGCTGCCTCGGTTTTTTGTTCGCAGACAAGGGCCAGCTCGCTTACCCAAACCGGAGTGATCGCAAGGGCGTTTTTTTTCGAGTCTTGGGAGAATTTCTCACCTGTGCTGGCTATGATGAGGTAAAAGCCCGGCTTGAGGTCGCTTGGCGCAGGCATGTGATGGGTCTGCAGTGCGTAGTCTGTTTTGGGGAGTGAGACACGCCATGCTTTGTCTGGCTTCCGTTTGAGCAGGGCGGCGATTTCCGCCTTGTTGAGGCGGTCTGGCCGGTTTCGCTCGGGCCTGAGGAAGTCTTTCCATTCAGCGGCGACAGCACGGAAATGAATTCCATCGATATTTTTGCAGGTGATATTGATATTTGGCCAAGGTGCGTTCCAGACACTTTCTGTAGAGATTTGGGTGATTTCTGGGTTTTCGAGAGCTTTGATTAATTTTCTGCAACGTTCGGCGCCCGGGCTTTTGGGTTGGAGGGCGATCCCGAGCATGGCGACCTTATAAGCTTCAAAGGGGTTTCCAGGCTCGTTGGCTGTGTTGTTATCGTAATAAGCCTGTTTTCTGAGAAGGCTTTTAGAGTAGAGCCTGATATAGCGATGTTCCCCGGCAAGGATGAGGCCGAGCTCTGCGGCAGCATCAGCAGCGATAGGCAGGTCTTTCCAGCGCTCGATGAAAGCGCGCAGCGCACTCTCAAGGCGGGCGGGAGTGCCCTCTGCATTGCTCAACATCCTGCTAGCCCAGATGAGGCGGGACAGATCAGCTGCGGCGAGCGTTTGCGCCGAAACGAAGCTGTTCGCTGCGTCAGGCGAAGGTTTTAGCGCAGCTGAGTGGAAACGCAGTAGTTCCTGAAGCAGGGCGACGCTGGTAAGCTCGGGTGCGGAGGCGTCGAAGCGGGCGGCCTTTGCCTCTGGCTCCCAGGCAAGAAATTCCTCCAGAGAACCAAGAATGGGCGAATTCGCCTCTGGCTGAAAATGATCTTCCGTTTGCCGAATTCTTGTCCCTTGCGTGCTGAAGAAATCCACGGCGTCGTGGACGACGAAGTCGTAGAGCGACGGGCGAAGCCGCTCTTGGCGGGCCTCTGCGGCAATGGTGGAGTGAAAGGTTTCGGCTGAAGTGCCACGGAGCGCGGCGACATCAGAAAGCGCGAGCGCATAGAGTCTGGCTATCTCGTTTCCCACTCGGGAGAGATCCCAAGTACGAAAATCGTCGGACGAGACGCCAGTCTGCGATCGCCGGGAGAGGCGCCAATGATACGCGGAGCAATAGTTGCGCCAGACTTTGGCAAGGGCGGCGGCCAACATGGGCTGGATGGGGGCTGGGGCGCTGTCAAGGCGTGCGCGCAATGCCCGGATCTGGGAAAATCCCAACGTTTGCTCTTCGTCCTTGCCCTCGTCTGTGCAGGCAGCCTCGAAGAGAATGGCCTTAAGCGCTTGGTCGTAGTCCTTGGCTGCAAGGGCCGTGTCGGCGATTGCTTTGGCGAGAGCGCAAGCCGTCGCGGGCTGTTGCTTCGAGACGGCTTGTCCAAGCTCGGTCCATCGGGGATCTTTGGCGCCGTCTGGCAGAGTGGTGGGCACGACGGCGAGCGCGTTTGTGGCAAGGAGGCAGAGGGCGACCAGAGCCCTGATAACTTGAAAGAATCGCATGGTAGGAAAAAAGGGGGGAAAGATGTCCACGGAAATAAGGTACCAACCCCCGAAAATATAGGATATTTTTCCGTTTTTTCCCCGAAGCTTGTTTCGAACCCTGCTCCTTTCCCCGCTGCTGCCCTGCGCAGCTCTTGGGGAAGGAGAAAAAACTTGGCCAATGTCGTCACGAAAGCACTATCCTGTGGGCCATGAACAATGGATGTCGCCTTTCGCATATCCAGCCATCCGAGACGCGACATCTAATCGTCCGGGATGCGAAATAATGCATTTTTTCTGACAGAAATAAAAACCTGATTCAGGGTCAAATCAGGCGGAAACTTTTTTGGGGAGGAGTTTTGCGAGCAGGGTGATGATGAGCGCGGCGATGCACCAGGTGACGAGGGTGTGGCTGAGATAATGGGCGCCGCGCAGCATTTGGTAAAATCCCATTGCCCAGCCGAGGGTGATGCCGAGGGTGACGAGAAGGATTTGGTTGCGGCGGTTCCGGGCGAGCATGGCGAGGGCCATGAGGGCGAAGCCGCCGCTGGCATGGGCGGCGGGGAAGGCGGGGGTGCCTTT
>JAITHA010000045.1 GCA_031280235.1 Puniceicoccales bacterium
TGGCTCGAAAAATGCCGCCGCCTATGGAAAAATTGCGAGCGCAAGCTCAATACCAGCCGCCAGTTCGTCGTCCTCGCCTTCCTCGTCATCTTACTCAAAAGATATTGAACAGACTCTTAGGAACGGGTTCTCTTCCGGGTTGCACCTTGGGGCGGCGTCGAAGATTGCCGAGCTCTGGAAACATGCGGCGTTGATAGAAAGCCGCCCGGACAACGCGGGGGATGCGAACGTTGCTTCGATCAAGCGTTTTGCCTCGCCCATTGTCCTAAAGGGAGAGCCCGCAGTTGCCTACTTGACGGCCAAGGAGAGCGTGGAACAGGGGCACCGCGTTTACTCGGTTGAGCTCCAGAAAATAGAAACGCTTCGGAGTAATTTGGACGCACTTGAATCCGAAAAAGCAAGCAGCGCCCCCGTCCGAAGCATTGACACGAGGCTCAGGGACATCTTTTCAAAAGTCAACCCCGATTCGAGTTCGAAGGTGGATTTCTTTGAGGCGTGGCATGGGTCGCGGTCGCGGTTCAATCGGTTTCGGACGGCCAAGGCGAAGTCGGGGCAGGGGTCGAACACGTTTGGGTTCGGGCTGTATTTCGCGTCGCTGGAAGAGATTGCTCGGGGCTACGCGGGTATTGTCCCGGACAGGCTGGGCGCGTTCTCGGTGGGCAATGACGGGGAACATGTTCAGATTTTTCTCAACGGGAGCAAGGAGCCGGAGCGCGGGCCGCTGATGTTCGGTGGCAAGTCCATGCTGGCGGCTTTGGTCAGGGGGTTCGAAGAGGCTGACATGAGGCCGGACAAGGTACGACAGGCGCTGGCGACGATGTTGAGCGAGCGGCGGCGGATGCGGCTGGATTCGGGGCCGTCGTATGAGGGGCTCATGGAGGCGTTTCGCCTGGTGGATGAGGGGAAGGTGCGTTTCGTGAAGGGGCGTCTGCCGAGGTCGGTTTACAAGGTGAAGATCCACGGGGACAAGACGGTGGATGAGCTGAGCTTTTTGGATTGGAACAAGCCTGTCCCGGCGTCGATGCGTGCTAAGGTGGACGCGGCGGTGTTGGAGATTTACCCGGAGGGTGTGCCGCCGTGGTTTCGCAATCCTGAGCAGACCGGGGGCGAGCTTTACAAGGCGCTCACCAAGGAGCTGGAGTGGGACAAGCAGCGCGCTTCGATGCTCTTGCTCAAGCATGGGATCGATGGGATGCGGGTGACCGCCGAGGAAGATGGGGCGCCGCCGAACTTCGTGGTCTTCGATGATCGGGCAGTGGAGATTCAGGATCGCGTGGACTTCGCGGAGGAGGCGGGAAATCCTGCAGTCAATACGGCTGACAGGTTCCGGCAGACGGTCAGGGATGTGTGGGCAGGCAAGCGCACATGGATGCGCTTTTTCGAACTGGGCCACGCGAGCGAGCCGTTGCGTTTGGCTGGGCTTCCGAACGCGCCTATTCGGATGTTTCGTGGGGTGCTGTCGAAGGCGACACAGGAGAATCATCCTTTCCCGAAAGAGAAGTTTTTGGAGTTGCCGGAGAAGTTGCAGAACCCGGTGGCGGTGTTTGAATCAGACACACACACGGGAGAGTTCGTGGTTCTCACTGAGATTGAGCATGAGGGAAATTCGTTTGTGGTGCCTCTTGTGGTCAGGGCAGAAAATGACGGCATCGTGGTAAGCCACATTAAGAGCGTCTATCCGAAGAACAATCCAAGCGCACTGACAGGCTGGGTGGCTAAAGGGCTGACTCGATACTACAACCGGCGCAAGCTGAGGGAGTTCCTTGCGAGAAACTTTGGTAGCAACAAAGCGTCCCCCACTGAAACAAACCTTGGGCTCCAATTGCCCAAGGCGTGGGAGACGCTTTTGAGTGACGGAAATATCCCCACAGATGCTCGGGTGAGTCAAGCGGATTTCGCTGAGGAGGCGCGGGACTCGCGCGGGGAGCGGCTTTCGGCGGCGGACTCTGCGGCACGCGCAAAGATGCTATCCGAGCGCGGCACAGAACGCATCAACATCGTGCGCTCTCCCGACAGGGTTCCCAGCCTCAACCAAAAGGAGGCGATCGCTTTCGCAAAGAAAGAGTTCGCGGGAGATTCATTCGTCAACGACGACACGGGGAAATCATTTGTAGTCACGCCGGGTGGCATAGACAAAATGATAGGTCAGGGAAACAAGGGGTTCACGCGCGAACGCATTGCCGCCATCTATCGACTTCCGCAGCTGATCAGAGACGCCAAAGGTGTTTCGTTGCCCGACGGCGGCGGCTCGCTCCGCGTTGCGGCGGCCTATCATCTTTACGTCCCTTTCGAGTGGCGTGGGATGGTTTACCGAGTGCGTCTGCTGGCGAGGGAATTCAATGACTCTTCGCTGCCGGATGTCCATAGCTACCGAATTGAAGACATCGTGGTTGAGGGTGACGAGGCGGGAATTTCTGGAGAACCGCAGGTCGGGGAAAACGCCGAAGCTGACGGCGAAAAACATGATCCTCCCACCTCGCCAACAATGACAGTCGCAGAGCTCTTCAATGAAGGCAAGCCCCAAGTGGACTTCGCGGAGGATGCGCGGGATTCTCGCGGGGATAGGCTTTCGGCGCATGACTTTGCGATTTCGCCCACGCTGGATGCGGACGTCGAAACGGCACTCAACAGGGACACATCAAAAGGAAATCCTGTCGGGAAGCGAACGCGCATTGAGTTTTCGGAAACGCCGCCATTGCTGAAGTTTGTCGGAATCCCTAATGCGAAAATTGAATCCACGGCGGGAATCGTCAGAAAACTTCAAGATGACCACGGATTCACAAAGGAACAGATAGCCGGACTTCCCGAAAGATATGCCTCGCCGGTTGCCGTTTTCAAAGACGGAGACGGATTCGCCATCTTGACTGATTTTTTGGTCCCGAATCTTGGGGGAACGATGAAGCCTGTAATGGTCTTTTTGCGTCCTGACGTTAAGACTAAGAACTTCCTTGCAAGTGCCTATTCTCGGACGGCTACAGGGGAAGAGGCTTATCTCAATTGGGCAAACAGGAAAGGAGGTCTCCTGTTTCTTGACGACACGAAAATTGCCAACATTGGACTCGAGGACGGGACGCTTTCCCAATTAAAACCTCAGGCCCGAGTTGGCAATTTCCTAGGTCCGGCAGATTTCGAAAATTGGCTTCGAAGTCAAGGCCCGAATACGTCGGGGACCAACAAGCGCGATGGAGATTCCGCTGGAAATTCACCCGTGAGCACAGACCCCGCATCGTTTGACTATCAGCCTAGCAGTGCCGACGAGTGGTTCCTCAAGTCAAAGCCGACTATGACGGATGGCACGAACGCGCAGCCATTGCCGAATACACCTCCCGACCAGTCTGGAGCCAGCGGCGCCGTTCATGGGGAACTGTTCCGCCTCGGGAAAAATCTTTACGGCAACCGTGTCCCAGCGGGCGGTTACGAGTCCGAGGGTTTTGCCGAGTTTTTCAAGCTGTTCCTCCTTGACCCTGAAAAGGCACAGGCCATCGCCACAGCAACCTTCAAGTGGTGGAACGAGGACGTGCTCGACATCAACCCGCGCCTCAAGGAAAAGCTCCTCGAAACGCAAGCCGCCGGGATGCAATGGCAGCGACAAGGTTCACAGGCGAGGGCACAGCACTCCATCGGTAAGGCGGAACTTTCCGCCAAAGAGACAATAGACAACACTCGCAGGCGACTGTCGGCGTCGACATTTAGGCGACTGTTCATTGAGAGCGCGGCGGACTTGGATGACTTTGTCCAAGAGGCCGTTCGCAAGTCTGGACGAAAGCTGTCCGAAGAAGAGAACCCGTTTGCCATCCTTACGGCGAGGCGACTTTCGGCTGACAGCAAGGCGCTTTACATGGCCACAAAGGGCATGATTAATTTTAACGGCGACAAGGTCGGGCGTCCGCTCCAAGACGCATTCGCTGGACTGATCAACGAGGGGAAGGACAAGGTCAGCCAGTTCATCACTTACCTTTGGGCGCGGCGGTCAATGGCACTTTGGGATGACCAAAACGGGCCGAGGAATCCGGGGCTTACCCGTGAGGACGCAGCGCAGATAATTGACGAGCTTGAGAGCGATAACTTCAGGCGCAGGGCGCAGATGGTTTACGACTGGAACCAAGGCGTCCTCGATTACGCCGCACAATCGAGCAAATCATTCCGACATCTGGTCGAGAAAATCAACAAGGTTGACCCCGGAAGCTACATTCCACTGTTCCGAGAGTTTGACGAACTCGACAGGAATTACCGGAGATTCAACTCAGGCGGTGGCGCAGGCGGCGTGCGCGGGAAAAACCTTGTCAAGCGGCTCAAGGGCAGCGGCAGGAACATCAAGCCGCCCGTAGAAAGCATGGTCTCGCAGGCGAAGGAAATCATCCTGAAGGCGGACCAGATGCACATCTTGGATAAAGCGCTGAATTTGGCGGAAAAGGTACCAGGGATGGGGCACTGGATAAGCGAGGTACCGCGTACAAGCGTCCCTTCTGTAATGACGAACGCCCAGCAACTCGCGGACAAGCTCGAAGCCATTCTCAAAGAGGGTGGCGGCTCGCTCCAGATTGAGCCTGGCTCGCTCAATCTGGAGGAAGAAATGACGAGTTTTTTCACCAAGGCCGTGATCCCTCCCAAGGGTCATCCGCAAGAGGGATTTGCCTACATCCCTGCCTTCAGGGATGGAAAAATCCGCTGGTATGAGGTGGACATTGGTCTTTACGAAACATTGGGTGCGATGGACAGCGCGGTCAACGCGGCATGGCAGACCGTCGTCGGCAAGGCCTTCCGCGTCCACGCGCAGGCATTCCGACTCGGGACGACTGGCCTGCGCGCCACATTCAGCCTCGTGACCAACCCGCTAAGAGACTTCAGGACCCTGTATTACAACAGCCGCAGCGGACGCAACGGGATGGTCATATTCGCAAACTGGATAGGAAGCTTATTCTCGATCGCGGCAAACAGCCTAACCGGGGGACGGGCGATGCGGAACAACACCTATGTCCAGTTCAAGGATGTCTTTGACCGCATGGGTCTGACGATGTCTGGCACCCTCACGCAGGATTCGCAGCCGCTCAAAATCGCATCGCGCAGAGTTGGTCGTGGCGGCAAGTGGAATCCACGTGAATTGCGCGACTATTACGACATCCTGCTCACCGTATTCCAGTTTCCCGAATCTGCAAGCCGTGTAGCAGAACTCAAGATGATCGCAGAGCGCGAGGGATGGACGCCTGGAATGCCAATGACGACGCGTCAGGCCACAGCCTTTGCCAATGCGGCAAAACAAGTCACGACGGACTTTACTCGTTCGGGACGTTACGCCAGGAACATCAACATGGCCGTTCCGTTTTTCAATGCTAGCATCCAGGGGAAAAAGGCCGCCTATGACGCGTTCATGCGCAATCCCGTGCGTTGGATTTTCACGAGGGGCTTGCTAGTCTCGTTGCTCGCGATTGCCAACTGGTGGCGCAACAAGGATGAAGAGTGGTGGCGCGATATGACAGACTCGGAGCGATTCGCCTTTGACTACATAGAGATTGGTGATGAGCTTCTGCGGCTCCCGAGAGCTTTTGATGTGGACACGTTTTTCATGGGAGCCACCACGGCAATCATTGATGGCCTCTATGCCAGCGAGCCAGAGCGCGTCAAAAATTGGTTCCGTGATGCGTTCGAGGAGTTTTCCGTCGTCGGAAGTCTCGAAGGATTGGGGCCGACTGGGGTTGGGAAGCCGGGCTTGAGCCTTGATGCGTTGCCGCCCGCAATCAAGGAAGCCATTCAGCAGGCGGGAAACTTTGATGCCTTTGCCAAGCGTCCGATTGTTCCACGTGGTGAGCAGGACATGTCGCCAGAAGAGCAGTATTCGTTTGGGACGAACAAGCTCTCGATACTCATTGGCCGTATTTTGGGTGAATCGCCCAGGCGCATAGATCACGCTATCAGCGGCACCTTTGGCGGTGTCGGGCGTGACCTCTCGAATCTGTCCGGGCGCGGTGATTCGTATGTTGGCTCGGCCCCAGGCGTAGTCGGCAGTGAGCCTGCAGACATCTTCATCTTGGGGACGTTGTTTCGTCGCGGTGGTACTGCCCCCGTACGTAGTGTGAGTGTGGACAAGCTTTATGATGCCTACGGGCGGATGGTTCAGCGTTCGCGCTCAACCAAGCATGAAGAGGATTCCGACCAGAAAATGGAGCGAATGGCTTTGCATTCTGCGCTTGAGGCTGTTCAGGAGATACGTCGGCACATTGCGGTGACATCGGACTTGGGGCAGAGGCGGGAGTTGCATCGTCTTGAAGCCCGGACGGCGCGAGAGGCTTTGGCGGCGCTGAAGTCTGGAGACATTATCGCGGAGCGTGGCGAGCTAAAAGCGTTGGCTTCGGAGCACAAAGAAGAGGCCAATGAGAAACGCAAAGATCTTGGGATAAAACTAAAAAAATGATTGTGTGCTTTCGTAAGTTGTTGGTGTTTGGCTCTCTTTCCTTTACTCAAAATCAGGTTCCGAGAGGAGTGTGGGTTCGAGACCCTCTCCGGGTACCAAACAAAAAAGCTGTTGCCCCTGTTTTTGCTGCATTTTTTTGGGTGTCTGCCGTTATGTCGCGTCGTTATTGGCGTCGTTTTTTTCTGGTTCTGTTTCGGGGCTGGAGGGCGGAAGAGGTCGGCCCAAGGCTTGGTAGAGTTTGCGGCGTGTGGTGTTGAGGTCTTTGTAGGCTTGGGCGAGGTCTTGGCGTGTTTTGTTTTCTCGGGCGACAAGGGCATTGTACTTTGTGGCCAGATCGTTGTACCGTATGATGCTGGCTTGGAGTTGTTCTGAAAATTCCTTGAGGCGTGAGATGGCTTCGACGATGCGTTGGTCACGCTCCTTTACTGCGGCCTCCCACACCTTGATGTTGTCTTTGAGTTGTTCGCAATCCTGAGTCAACCGTGCGTTGTCGCGTTTGGCGTCGCGCAGGCTGGCTTCGCATTTTTCCAGTTCTGCGCTCGTGTCTGCGTAGTGTTGTTTGAATTGGGCGAGGTCGCGCTCGAGACTGGCGGTGGTGCCTCGCAATTCGCGGATGGTGATCTCGTTGTCGTGTTTTGTTTTGAGCAGGGCGTTGATCTCGCGGGTATTGGCGGCTTCGCGTTGCCATTGCAAGGCGCAGAAGACGGCGAGGACGAGGACTCCGGTGAGGTTTAGCGCGGAGAGGAGGGAGGCGGTGCGCTTGCTCATGGTGCGGGGCTTGGTGGGGTGGCGCGTGTGTCGAAAGAAACGTTTTGGATGCCAGCGGCGCGTATAGCGTCGAGGGCGCGCATCATGCAGTCGTGGCGTGAGTCTTTGTCTCCGCTGATAATGACGTGCAGTTTCGGATTGCCCTTCAGGCGTTCGCGCAGGGCGCGGGTCAGCTCTGTGGCGCCGACGGGGTTCTTCTCGAAATAGAGAATGCCTGCCTTGTCAACGGAGATACTCGCGAGGTTGTGTTTCAACTCGGTGGTCGCGGTGGTTGCGGTGGGGAGGTTTACGGCGACACGCTTGAGATTCGTCATGCTCAAGCTCACGGCCATGAACGAGGCGAGGAGGAAGAACATGATGTCAATGAGGGGCACGATCTCGATGCGCGCCTCGTTTTCCAGGGGGAGTTTTGAGCCGAGTTTTACGGGCATGGTGTGCTTGCGTGGGCTTGGCTCAGGCTTTGGGCACAGGGTTGGCCAAGGCGCGTTGCCGGGCGAAAAGCTCAAGGTCGTGTCCGTGGTAGCGTGCGGACTCGACGATAAATTCGACGTGGTTGATGGCGCGCTCGAGGCTGGCGCGGTAGTGTGCGAGGCGGCGGTTGAAGTAGTTGTAGGGGAGCAGGCAGAGGATGGCGATGGCGAGGCCGCTGGCGGTGGCGATGAGCGCTTCGGCAATGCCTCCTTTGACCTTCACGATAGCGAGTTCTTCTCCACCGATGGCGTGGAAGGACTCCATGATGCCTGTCACAGTGCCGAGTAGCCCGAGTAGGGGCGAGAGAGTGATGAGGGTGGCAAGAATCCAGAGGCGCCTGTCCGCCTTTTCCACTTCGCCAGATGCCTCCAGCTGCATGGAGCCGAGGAAGGAGAGGTGCGCTTGCGTCAGACCCTTGTGGAGTGTGCGCAGGAATGGGTTTCGCGGGTTGGAAGTGAGCTTTTCAGCTTCGTCAAAATCCCCGGCGCAAACCGCCTCAAAGACACGGGTGATCAGGGGCGATTTCTCGTACCTTGAGATGGTCGCCCACCACAAGGCGCGCTCGACGATGACGACGAAGCTCATGACGAGGCAGATGAGGAGGGGCCACATGATGACACCCCCGCGGTTAAAGAAATCGGCTGCGACATTTGCGACGACAAGCATGGTGTGTATTATTCTTTGAGCTCGAAACGGATGTCCACTTCGTAAACGCGCCTGTGCCCTGCCGAAAAGCGCCAGCGGTGGCGCACAGTGTCCACGGCGGCTTCGTTAAGCAGGCGATATTTGCAGGGGATGAGGGTCATGGCGTCAGTGACGTAGCCATCTGGGGCGACGGTGAAGCGCACGCGTACGCTGCCCGTCTGGTTGCGACGCCGGGCTTGCTCGGGGTAGTATGGCGCGGGCTGGCGCCCTTGGCCTTGGCCAAAGACGAGGTGTTGGGCAGATGCCACGGAGACGGAGGGCGCTGCATTGTTGGTGGCTGCCTCTGGTGCCGCCTGCACCTCGGTGGATGTGGGCGCATTGGAGACCAGGGCAGGTGGCGGCATTTCGATGGGCAGAGCAAAGGCAACTTCGGCCGGTATGGCCAAGGGCAGGTGAGTGGGCACATTTTGCACGGAGCCTAGCACGGCGGGTGTTTCCAACAGTTGCGGGGCATTGAGGCGGAGCGCGGAGCTTTCGGGACTGGCTGGCGGCTGGGTATCGGCGCAGGGCGCATCTGCGACAATGTCGTTGGTAAGCTGCACGCTGATCAACTCTGGCGCGGGCGTGGGTGGTTCCCTGGCTGCCCTCGCATCAAAGCGTTCCGCTTTCATGGTAGCGCCCACGAGGCAGATGGTCGCGCAAAAAAACCACAACACCAAGGTGAGCACCTCGGGCAGCAAAAAACGCGGATTCTCGTGAGTAGCGCTGAACAGCATATGGGAGCTTCAAACAACCCCGTCATCTGCCAGCAACAGAGGCGGATTTCCACAAATAATTTCACGCCTGGCCGCGCACGCCCCTTGTTTTGATTGCGCGGAGGATGGATTTTCCCGTCCTTGCAACCCCCCACGTACACATGGCCATCTCCCGACGTCTCCTCATCGAACGCATCCTGCCTCTGGGCATTCCGTTGGCGTGGCTACAGCTCGCCGCCGAGCGCAAGCGGTTTGCCGCCGCTGTAGCCGGCATTACTTTTGCCGTGACGATGATGCTCTTCCTCATGGGCCTTCACTCTGCGCTCTACAAGCAAGCTCTTGCCCCATTCTACAAGCTTCGGACCGATCTCTACGTGCTCTCTTCGCAATATGAATACATCGGCATCCCGCGTTCTTTTGCGGCGGCAACCTTGTGGCGAGCCCGAGCTCTGCAGGAGGTCGAGTCTGTCGCCCCGCTTTGGGTCTCAGCCTTGCCTCTGAAAAACCCTGTCACGGGCAAGTGGCGCGATCTTTTTGTGATGGCCTTTGAGCCCCACCAGGGCGTCTTCTCTGACGAGGAGATAGACGCCCAGCGCGACAGGCTTTCCACGGGCGACACCGCGCTCATGGATGCTCTGGCGCACCCCGACTTTGGCCCATTCGAGGCCTTGCTCGCCAAGGATGGCCACGCCCGGACAGAGTTGAACAACAAGGCGATAGACGTCGTCGGCCTTTGCCACATGGGCACGACGTTTATTGCCGATGGCAACCTTGTCACGAGCCGCGATGCCTTTCTGCGTGCTTTCCCGGTTCTCTCGCCCTCTGAGGTGATGATTGGCCTTGTCCACCTCAAGCTTGGCAGCGACCCCGCCGTTGCTGCCGCCCGCTTGCGCAGTCTCCTGCCTGCCGATGTGCAAGTGCTCACCGTCGAGGAAATGCTCGACCGAGAGAAATCCTACTGGGCGGATCGCACCCCCATTGGCTTTGTGATTTCGGCCTCGATGCTTGTGGCCATGTTTGTCGGCGCCATCATCGTCTTCCAGATTCTCTACACCGATGTGAGCGACCACTTGCCCGAGTATGCCACCCTGAAGTCCATCGGTTTCTCCGATGCCTACTTTGTGCGTCTGGTCCTTCAAGAATCGGTGATTCTCTCGCTCTCGGGCTTCATCCCCGGCGCGTTGCTCACTCTCGTGCTCTACTACTTTGCGTGGACAATGGCTGGCATCCCGGCGCAGTTTGAGCCGGGCAATCTTGCGATCGTTTTCCTGCTTGCCCTAGGCATGTGCCTTGTCGCTGGCGCGCTCGCCACCCGCAAGTTACGCCACGCTAACCCCGCCGACATTGTCTGAAACACGGCAATATCGTGCATTGCCACGCAGGTGAGAATCTTCTCTCTTTGCCGCCCATCAGGCAGGATGCCTGAACCAAAGAACTTAAAAAAACATGAATAAATACATCGTTGAACTCATTGGGACGTTCTTCCTCGTTCTGACTGTTGCCACGACGGCAATCCTGCTCGGTGCGGCGAGTCCCCTCACACCACTGGCCATTGCTTCCGCGTTGCTGGTGATGATTTACGCAGGCGGGCACGTCTCTGGGGCGCACTACAACCCGGCAGTCACGTTGGGTGTCTGGATACGCGGGCGTTGCGCCAGTAAGGATGCGGTGCTTTACGTCGCCTTTCAGCTTATCGGTGCGGCGTTAGCTGTGTTGGCCGCCAAGGCTCTCTACCCAGACCAAGCCAAGGTTCTCGCTTCGCTTGCGCCCGTGGCACAAGCTGTGGCGGACACCGCAAAAGGCAGCGGGGCAACTTGCCCTGTCGCTGCTGTTTTCCCCGTCATTCTTGCCGAGTTTCTGTTCACCTTTGCTCTGGTCTATGTGGTGCTCAACGTCGCCACAGCGAAACGCAATGCCGGGACGGGCTTTTATGGCTTGGCGATCGGTTTTACGGTGCTCGTCGGTGCAGTGGCCGTCGGTCGCATTTCGGGTGGAGCCTTCAACCCGGCAGTGGCCGTCGGCATCTCCCTGCTCGCCAAGACTGGGCCGCTCACCTTCTGCTCGATATGGCAACACTTGCTCGGTGAGCTCTTGGCCGCAGCAGCCGCAGGCCTGCTCTTCCGCACGCTCAATGCGGATGATAGGTAAAAGAACGTCTATGTCGCGCGAATCAGGTATCCTGCGGGGTACCTGATTTTTTCCGGACTCTTGATGATCTTGAAGCGCAATGCTGGGGCGATCATGCGGGTCCACCCCTTTTTGCCACGCAGTATAGCTTCGGTGATGAAAGTGCCATCCTCGCTCCGGCGCGCGCCTGCACTTGCAGGAGGAGGTGTTGCCCGGCGCTGGCGGCGAAACGAAAAAAGCAAGATCGGCGTTACAAGGGAGCAGAGCAAAGCACTGAACAGGCCACGCGAAAGCATGGAGGATAGGGCAAGACCGGATATTGAGAAAAAACTCCGCACTTCGCCCCCCCCAACACCAAGGCCCCGGCGAAGTTGCAAGCAAAGCGGCCCACTGCGGCAATTTTCGCGAAAAAAGAAAACGCCCTTTGCCATTGCGCGACCCATCCCGGGGCATGAGAAAAGCGCACCATGCAAATGCCCAAGCCAAGTGCCCGCGCCGATGCCCTGAATTGTCTTTATCGGATAGGGAGCCTCGTCAACAGCACGGAGGACCCGGGCGAAGCACTGGGCTTGATACTCGACGAAATTGTTCGCGTCTTGAAGGCAAGCAGCGCATCCATCGCCCTGCTCTCGCCAGACACCACCCGCTTGAACATCGAAGTCAGCCGTGGCCACGAAGGCAGCGTGTCGTGCGTGGAGCTAAAGCCAGGGCAAGGTATCACTGGCTGGGTCGCCCTGCATGGGCGCCCGTTGCTCGTGCCGGATGTTTCCCAAGATAGCCGCTACTACGAGCTCAAGCCAGGCATCCGCTCCGAGCTCGCCGTGCCAATGGAAATGATGGGCCAGATTATCGGCGTGGTGAATTGCGACAGCGAGCAGGCGAACACGTTTACCGAGGAAGACATGGCCTTCCTCGGCCTGTTGACCAACGAGGCCGTGAAGGTCGTGGGCCGCCTGTGGCTGATGCGCCAGCTCAAGGCAAAGGCCGAGCAACTCGAAGCCATCATCCTCGCGGCGCAATCCCTCGTGCACGAGCGCGACCTGCCCGGCGTCGTGGCAGACCTGGCCACACATACCTGCCAGCTGGCTGGCTGCCGCGCCGTGGCCGTTTACTCCGTCTCGGATGACGAGGCGACACTCACTCTGGAGCACACAGGCGGAGACACAGGAGACTCGCGCCTCGCCCCCGCCATCTCCTGCAACGAGACAGCCCTCGGGACGGTCGTCTCGCGCAAGCGCCAAGTCGAGTCCCACAACGCCGGGCGAGACGAGGAGTACCTCTTCATACGCCTCTCGCCGCCTCTCGCCGAGAGCTCCCTTCTGGGCACGCCCATCATCTTCGACAATGCGGTGCTGGGCGTCCTCCTCGTCATCTACGGCGCGCCACACCGCTTCAGCAACGACGACAAACGCCTCCTCGCCACAATCGCCTCCATCGGCGCCTCGGCCTTGCAAAACGCACGCCTTTACTCGCGAGTCTTTTCCAGCGAGGAAAACCTGCGGCGCAGCGAGCGCCTGACGACGCTCGGTCTGCTCGCGGCAGAGATCGCCCACGAGATCCGTAACCCGCTCACCGTCATAAAACTGCTCTTCGACACGCTTGATCTGCGTTTCGCGCCTGGCGATGCGCGCGGGCAGGACTTGGAAGTCATCCGTGAAAAAATCTCCCATCTCGAGCAAATCGTCTCGCGCGTCCTCACCTACGGAAAACACCAAGCGGGCGCATTCACGCGCTTGAACCTCACAGAAATCATCACCGACACCCTCCTCCTGATGCGCCTGAAACTTGAGCAATGCCGGGTCAAAGTGGATTTCGTCCCAGCGCCACAGTGCCAATCTTGCTGGATAGAAGCCGACAAAGGGCAGGTACAACAAGTCCTCCTCAACCTCTTCCTGAACGCCGTGCAAGCCATGCCCGACGGCGGGCGCATCCGGATCCAGCTCTGGGCGGACACCACCCGGCAAGGCAACTTCGTGCGTCTGCGCATCGCAGACACCGGCCACGGCATGCCCGAAGATGTGCGCGCCAACGCCTTCGAGTCTTTCCTGACAGGCCGCAAGGACGGCACAGGCCTCGGCCTCGCCATCGTCAAACGCATCATGCGCAGCCATCACGGCGACGTCTCCGTGGAATCCAGCAACCCGGATGGGACAAGCTTTTCCCTCCAATTTCCCGCCGCCACCTGAGGTGCCAACAGCGCCCGCTCCGGGGGCTGGACTGCACTTGACAAGGCCTCATCCAGCTGGAGACTGCGCCGCCTTTCCACTGACCGATGGTGTAATGGTAGCACAAGGGATTTTGGTTCCCTTTGTCCAGGTTCGAATCCTGGTCGGTCAACCACGGGCCACCATCCCTCTACATGTTCATAGACGAGACCCATATTTCCCTCCGCGCTGGCAATGGTGGCAACGGCTGCCTCAGCTTCCGCCGGGAAAAATTCATCCCCAAAGGCGGCCCCGATGGCGGCGATGGCGGTAAGGGCGGCGACGTGATCTTGCTCTGCGACGAGAACGAAAGCGACCTCGTCAAATACCGCTTCCAACCCCAATGGAATGCCAAAAACGGCCAACCGGGCGCAGGGCGCAACAAACACGGCGCCAACGGCGATGACTGCATCTTGACGCTGCCACCGGGCACACAAGTCGTCGATACATCCACGGAGCGCATCGTTGCCGAACTCACGGTGCACGGCGAACGCGTCGTCCTGCTTTCAGGCGGCAAGGGAGGCCTCGGCAACATCAACTTCAAGACATCCGTCAACCAAGCCCCGCGCAAGACGACGCCAGGCCGTCCGGGGGCCACAGGGGATTTTCGCCTCGTCCTGAAAACCATCGCCGACATCGGCCTCGTCGGTTTCCCCAACGCGGGGAAATCCACCCTCACAAGTCTCTTGACCAACGCCCACCCCAAGGTGGCCGCCTACCCGTTTACCACGCTCCACGTCAACGTCGGCGCCATCTACTTCCCGCAGACTCACGAAAAACTCTTTCTTGCCGACATCCCAGGCCTCATTGAGGGTGCGCACAAAAACCGGGGCCTCGGGCACGAGTTCCTGCGCCACATCGAGCGCTGCCGCCTCCTCCTCATCCTTGTGGACACGGCGGGCACAGATGGGCGCAAACCTGCAGCCGACTACAAATGCCTCCTGCACGAATTGGAGTGCTACTCGAAGGAACTGGCCGCAAAGCCACGCCTCATCGTCGCCAATAAAATGGATGCTCCGGGCTCCACCAAAAATTTTACTGCCCTCAAGCGCACCGTCGGAGGAGATATCCTCCCCATCTCCTGCCTCGACGCCACTGGGTTGGACGCGCTGCGGGACAAGCTGCACGAGCTCCTGCTCCCGCCAAATGCCCGCTCTTGAGGCCGCTAGCGCCCCGGAAAAATCGCGCCAGCCCACGCGCTCAACATTGTAGCCCGAGCATGAGCGAGCTCAGCCCGCTGCCGATGCCCAGCAGGGCCACCTTATCGCCGCGCGTGATAGCCCCAGCCTCCAGGGCCAGGGCCAGCGTGGCCGGCAGAGAGACCGACCCCACATTCCCCAAGCGCTCAAAGCTGCGCCAGTCCTTCGCAGGGTCGAGGCCAAGGCGCTCAAAGAGCAATTGCGAGTGCCGCCGTCCCACCTGGTGGGTAAGCACGCGGGCAGCCGTCGAAACATCCCAGCGCAGCGTCGCGCAAAATTTCTTCCAAGTCTCCGCCGCCAGCTCCACCCCGGCAGCAAGCAAGCGCTCGGAATCCGTCTGCATGACAAGAGCACTCGCATCCAAGTCGCCCTCGCAAAGAGTGTTTGCGGCAGAGTCCGTCCCTGCCACCCCACCGAGCAGGCGCAGAGAACCAGGCGGTGCAAGCTCATCGCGGCACAACACCGCAGCGACCGCGCCCGAGCCTATCGTGAGGTTAGCAAAGTAGGGCTTGATGGCGTTGCGGTCATGCGCGCCACTGTTGAGCAGGGCGATCGTGTGCTCGACAAGCGGCTTGCCGTTTTCCCCGGAGCAGATGAGGGCGCGGCGCACCTGCCCACTCTCGATAAGGCCACCCGCCAGGACGAGGGCATTGAGAAAACCAAGGCACGCATTCGAGACATCAAGGATCTGCGCCTGTGCGGAAATGCCAAGAAGCCCGTGGACATAGGCCGCTGTCGAAGGCTCAAGCCGGTCGCGACAGACCGCCGCATGAATGAGCAAGTCCACCTCGGTGGACGCCACCCCGGCGCGCTCAAGTGCCTTTCTCCCAGCCAGCGACGAAGCCTCCGAAGGACGCATCGGCCCAGGCCAAAAACGTCGTTCGCGGATGCCTGTCATCAACTCAAGCCGCCCCGCAGGAAGGCGGAGACGCTCGTAGAGCGGCGCAAGCCGGTCCTCAATTTGGTCGGACGTCCAGACTTCGCCAGGGAGCTCGACGCCCAGCGAAGCGATGGCAACGCGTGAAAAAATCATGCCCGGGGTTGAAAACAAGCGATACACTCCCGCCAACCCAAAACAGACAACCCAAGCCTCGCGCGCCGAAAATACGCCCCACCGACTTCGCCACCTACCCGAGAAACGGCTTCCAAGATTTCGCGTCCGCCAGACTGGCAAACGCAGCGATAAAACTGCGCCACTTGGGCCGACAAGGAACACGCCTCAAGCTCACCCCAGCCTGATGCGGAAGACGATTCGCCTTGTGCGCATTGCACCGCACGCAAGCCGTGACGATGTTCTCCCAGTTCGTCTTCCCACCGCGATCCTGCGGCACAACGTGGTCCAGCGTAAGCTCACGCACATCAAAGACGCGCCCGCAGTACTGGCAGCGAAAACCATCCCGTAGATAGACATTGCGCCGGGAAAAATGCACCTCGCACCGGGGCACACGATCGTAGGCCGTGAGCAGGATGACGGACGGCGTGCGCAACGCTAGACGCACCGTGCGAATGCAATCCGCAGGCGCAGGATTTTTTTGGGAAAAGGCCATCCAAGCAGCTGTGTCCAACACAAGATGCTCCCCATCACTGCCGGCAAAAATGACCTGTGCGTGTTCTTGAAAAATCAAGGCAATGGCACGCCGCACCCCAACGATGTTGACAGGTTGCCAAGCACGATTGAGCACAAGCACACGATTTTGCAGGCGAGACCCCATGAGATGAAAGACTTGGCATGGCAGTAGTGCCACCACACCGCATCTTGTCAAGGAGCCGTCCCTATCAGCGGCGGGTGGTGGGCATGTGCATTGGGTGTGGTGGTGTGACGCGCTGGCTAGGGCAGTGAGGCACGCGCAACGGGTAGGGCGCTCCTTCCATTGTGTCTTGCTACGGAGTGCGGGACTTTTGTCCTGATTTTGGAACGGGGGATTTATCTCCCGCGTCGTCGAATGGAACTGGCGCGAAAGAATTTTCCAACGCATCCCCGGACAACGCGGAAAGACCCATGGAGATGTTGACCCATGTGGAGGCGGCGGGAACGTGGACACAAACCAGACCATGAAACTTCATTCCCTGAGAGTGTTGGGCAAGCGAACCCTCAAGTGGCTCCGAA
>JAITHA010000078.1 GCA_031280235.1 Puniceicoccales bacterium
TGGAGATCCAAAACAACAAATGCTTTTCCTGAAGGGCTAAACAGTGTTTTTTCCGCGGTGAAACGAGCTGCCCGTGGTTATCGCACGAGCACCAATCTAATCACGATGCTCTACTTCCACGCCGCGAAACTGACCTTCTCCTGCCACCAGCACTCCCACTCAAAGTAGCGAGGAACCGATCTCCGGCACTTTGTCTAGTATCAAAAAACTTTTTTTCAAAGGGGGGGCTGAAGAACAAATGCCCTACAAGTATTGGGAAATAGGCCTTGAGCGGCTGTTGCTCTTTTGAGGTGAGCGGGCATTCCTTAAGCGCCTGCGGTAGCGAGGTAGAGCCATCTGCAAGTACTGACGAATATGCCTGCGGATATGAGTTTTGCCAGCAGGCGCGTTCGTGATGTCTGGTTCAGGTTGCCCCAGCGTCCGTAAACCCAACACGCGAAGGCGATGAGCACCATGCAGAGAAAGATCGTCAAGAGCCCTGTTTCCACTTGGGCTGAGAGCACCCAGAGCAGATAAAGGACACTGCCAAAAAGCGGGAACGACAGGCCTTGCTTGAGCGACTCCATCCACATGCCTGGTTGAGGCAGGAGGCGCACCAGCGTGGGCGCGACGGCAAGCAGGAGACAGGGTGCAGAGAGGCCAATGGCAATGGATGTGAAAATCAAAAACGACGCCACGGGTGGCACAATCAGCGCGGCGCCCAGCGCGACGCCGAGGAAGGGCGCAGAACAGGGCGTGGCTACCAGCGTGGCGAGCGCACCCGAGAAAAACGAGCCGAGGAATCCATGCCCTTCCACGCTGCCAGCAATCCCGGCCACACGGCCACCTATCTCAAACACGCCGACCATATTTAGCGCGAGCAGCAGCAGGAGTACGGATAGCACGAGCACAAAGAGGGGCTCCTGCAGTTGGAAGCCCCAACCGAGTTGCACCCCACCGCTACGCAAGGCCAGCAGCACAGCTGCCAGAAGCCAAAAACTGACCAGCACGCCTCCGGCAAAGGCGAGCCCGTGCAGCGTCGTCTTGCGGCGAGAGGCCCCGGCTTGAGCCGCGAAGCCCATCACTTTCAGCCCGAGCACGGGGAAAACGCATGGCATGAAATTGAGGGCCAAGCCTCCGAGAAATCCGAGCAGGAGCTGGAGCGCAAGGGCGGGCGAGCCTTCGCTGTGGCCACCACTTGACAAAGCCGTTCGAGGGGCGCGCCCGGTGGCTTCGTCCAGCTTCTTCAGCACGTGAGAGGCGGTAAGCAACTCGTCCAATAGCAGGGGCGCCTGCCCGCGGGCAAGGAAGACGTTCACGGGAATCGCAGCGCGTCCGTATTTCCCGAGTTCAGTGGAAATGTCCGGGCTCTTGCGCGTCCAGTCGGCACGGAGCAGTGCCACCTTGTCCCGGCGAAATGCGGCGGCGAGTTTTTCATCGGTATAAACGCGCTTGTTCACCTGACAGGTGGCGCACCAGCGCGCCGTGAAATCGACATAAACAAGCCTGCCTGCCTCAAGTAGAGCCTGCTGTTTTTCGAGCGACCACTCTTCCCACCCGGGCATGCCTGCGCCGGTTTTCGGCAGCATGCCGTCGCGGAATGCGGCGGCCTTGACGGGCGATTTCTCCACGTTGAGCGAGAGCGTCACTTGGCTCTCGCGCGGGATGCAGGAACGATCATTGCACTCAAGCCATGAGACCTTGCCGATGAGTTCCACCGTGCTGCCTTCGCGCGCATCGCCACTCACGACAAGGGGAATCGCTATGACGCAGTCTCCCTCCAGCACAGCAGAGCGCAGCCCTTCTTGCAGCAAGGTTTTCGGGGGCGGCCATAGCCACCCCTCTGCGTCAGCCGGAGTGGCGTTCCCGGTGCGCGCCCATGCGATGCTTGTCGGCATACCTGTCTCGCCAGGCTCTTTCCAATAGGTGTGCCAGCCGGGCTCAGAGATGAGGCGCAAACCAAGCAGCAAAGATTGCCCGGGCGACACCGTGGAATGGTCAGAGATGAGCGAGACTTGCGTGTGCGCACCAGCGGTGTTTGCCAACACCCTTTGTGCGCTCGCGCCAAACAGCGCCAAACAAAAAAAGAGGAAGGCAGCCCTCAAACCCGCCCATGTCCGGTCGAAGCAAGGCGTGCTCAGCGCGACAGGCTGTACTTGCGCGGACATTTTAGTTGATGGGTTGCAGTTCGACTATGAATTCACCGGGTTCTGCAACGCCCAGATTTTGCCGCATTTCGCGCCGTTTAAATTCTTCGTTATCCATGTTGTGCAGGTAAATTTTGGCTTTTTCTTGCTCCAGCAAGAGCGCGTTTTTTCTGGCAAGAGTTTCCGCTTTGCTGGTCTTCATGGCCTCCTTTTCCTGCTCCACTTTCTGGCAATATGTGATGGCGCAAAAGGTGCCGAAAAAAGAAGCGGTTGTCGCGAGCACCAGCACAGAATAAATGAGGTATGTGCTCATTGCAGTGCGCTTGGTTACGCGGCTCCGGGCTGCGGAGCGATGACTCAACTGGGCAGGTCGCTTTTCCATGCAAGCTGTAAACTGCGAGAGGCTCCACCTGCGGGCAAGTGGAAAAGAGGAGACTCTTTCAACGCTGCCTAGGCGCTGCGGATACGTGCCGGGCGCCGTGCGAGCGCGTCCGGGCAAGCCAGCTGCGGAGCCTTGGGCGGTCGGCTCGCGCCACAATGAAGCCGGTGCAGTCCGGCGCGCCGCAACGGCAGGGATGATCGAGAAAATGTTCCAGCGCGTAGGCGTAATCAAAGGTCAATTCCTCGCCGTCGGGGATGTCGCGCCTGGCGCGAATCCACACGCGCCCATCTTGCAATATCGCCTCGCAGTTTTCGTCGCAGGAATGGTTGATAAATCGCGCCAAGTTGTCGGGGATCCCACCGTCGAGGACGTTTTCCCCATCCAACTCGAAGAGGAAAACCCGCCCGCCCTGATGTCGGCCACACGTCCGGTTTACCGAGCAGTGGGAGAGCGCGGCCTTGGAAAGACGGCGCCCTTTGTACTCGATGACACGCGCCCCGGCCTGAATGGGGCGGGAGGCAAAAAGGCCCATGCCGTGAACGGGGGATTGGCGCAAAATGAGGAGGCTCATTCAGTCGTTAACATGCGGGACATCAGGGAGGCGATGCTTTGCGCCGGCGTGTTGCCAGAGTAGAGAACTCCGTAAATCTCGGCGAGGATGGGCGTGCTCACGCCCCGGGCTCGCACAAGCTCCATGAGACAGGCGGCGGCACGATAGCCCTCCACTGCGTTGGATGAGGCACCAAGGTATCCCTGCACAGTCTCACCCTGACGCGTGAGCGCCTCGCCAAAAGCACGATTGCGACTCCACTCGCCATGGGCCGTGGCGTCGAGGTCTCCCAGCCCACTCAAGCCAAGGAAAGTCTCGGGGCGCCCCCCCGCCGCATTGCCGATGCGCATCATTTCTTGAAGAGCACGGGTGAGGTAAGAGGCCTTGGCGTTGTCGCCAAACCCCATGCCATCGCAAATGCCAGCGCCGATGGCGTACACGTTTTTCAAGATGCCGCCGAGCTCCACCCCCACGACATCTTCTGAGAGATAAATGCGGAAGACGTGACTGCTCATGACAGCCTGCAATTGGCGCGCCGCATCGCCGTCGAGCGTCGTGGCAAGGACTGCGGCGGAAGGCAGGCTACGAGCAATCTCCCTGGCATTGGTCGGCCCGGAGAGCACGCCGTATGCGCGCCCCGGCAAACGTTCACCGAGCACCTGCGAGGGGCGCAAAAGCGTGTGCTGCTCAAGGCCCTTTACGAGGGAAATGAACGTCGGCGAGCGCCACGCCGAGTCGAGCTTGCCGACAATTTTTTCGACAAGCGGGCGCAAGCCACACGAGGGGCATGCCAGCATGATGACGTCCGCCTCCATGAGCGGGGGGCGCGGCTCATGAGCGATCTGGATGTCAGCGGGCAGGGCAACGCCTGGCAAATAGTCCTCGTTCTCCCGCGTGGTCGCGAGCACCGTGGCGTGCTCCACGCGCCGTGGGACGAGGGTGACGGCGTTCCCGCAACGGTGCAGATGCAACGCCATTGCCGTCCCCCAAGCTCCTGCTCCAAGAATGCAAAAATTCATGCGATAAAGTGCTCTCGTTTACTCTGCTTTGGGCGAACCGAGGTTAGCGCTTGGGCAGCGCACTCGCATCGCCCAGGCCGACACAGCCTCGCGAGCCGTACTGCCAAGGTTAGCAAAAGGCCGAACGAAGCCGGGTGGTTTTTCCGTGAGCCCGAGCAAATCGTGAATAACGAGAATCTGCCCATCGCAATCCTCCCCGCTCCCGATGCCAATCAGCGGTACTGGCAAGGCGCGCCGGAGTTTTCCAGAAAGCGCCGGGGTCAACATCTCGCCAACAACGGCAAAGGCCCCTGCCTGCCCTACCGCGCACGCATCCCCCAGCACCGCGTCCGCCTCAAGCTCCTGCCCGCCAAATTTCTTGTATCCGCCCAGCTGAAATACTTGCTGCGGTTGCAAACCCACGTGGCCACAAACAGGAATCCCCGCTGCGACAAGCCGCGCGACAAGCGGTGCCACCCCAACCCCACCTTCAATTTTCACGGCCTCCGCCCCAACTTGCATCAAACGCATACAAGCACGTAACACGTAGGGAAAATCATCGTGCGCTATACCAAACGGCACATCGGCCACCACAAGGGCATTTACCCGGGCACGGGCAACGGCAGCCGTGTGGTGCACCACCATATCGAGCGTGACAGGCACGCTGTTCTCAAAGCCAAGCACCGTGTTGCCCATGGAGTCACCCACAAGTATCAGGTCCGCCCCACCCTCATCGGCAATGCGTGCCGTCACGGTGTCGTAAGCCGTCAGGCAGGCAAGCTGGTGCACCCCTTTGGCCTGCCGAATACTCTTGGTGGTTGCTTTCATAGGATGGCAAAGAAATGACTCTCCCACGATTAGGCAGCAGAAATCTGACGCCCGGAAAAAACCCTTGCCCTGCCTTGTGAAACATGGATTTTGCTCGCCCTCTTCCCATGTGCACTCGCGCCAAGTGCCACCCTCCAAGTCCCCATAGTTCAATGGATAGAACCGCGGTTTCCTAAACCGTTAATTCGAGTTCGAGTCTCGATGGGGGCACCATCCGGAACTTGTTGAAAATAGATGAATTACGGCGTCTCTTAAGGTCCTTTCCAAAAACTTCAGACTTGGCAAAAATGGCATTTGGGGCGGCAAAAATGGCTACAAGAACAGAACAAAAAAATGCCGCGTTTGCTGCAAATCGCCCACCTGCGTTATCTGTGGGGGATGTGGGTCAAGCATGGAGTGTGTCGAGGAAATGTGCGATGCGATCGCAGGCTTTGATGATGTTGCCGTAGCTGGTGGAGTAGCTTGCACGGCAGAAACCTGCACCACTGGGGCCAAATGCAGTGCCGGGAACCATGGCAACTTTCTGTTCACGCAAAAGGCGCGTTGCAAAGGTCATGGAATCCAACCCGGTGGAGGAAATGTCTGGGAAAGCGTAGAAGGCACCGCGTGGGAGGTGGCATTTGAGGCCAAGCTCGTTGAATCTGCGGACGATGAGGTCGCGCCGTTCCTGGTATTTTTCGCGCATGCGCAGCATGTCGTCGCGCCCGTTGGCGAGGGCTTCAATGGCGGCTTCCTGACTGACGATGGGGGCACACATGATGCCATATTGGTGCACCTTGAGGATGGCGTCCATGATGGGCGCCGGACCACAGGCGTAGCCAACGCGGAAACCTGTCATGGCAAAAGCTTTAGAGAAACCGTGCAGGAAAATGGTGCGTGCTTTCATGCCGGGGAGGCTGGCAATGCTTGTGTGCGTGCCTTCAAAGGTCAGTTCAGAGTAGATTTCATCGCTGATGACAAGGAGGTCTTTTTCGTGCGCGAAGGCGGCAATCTTGGCAAGCATTTCCCCGCTGGCGGTACCGCCGGTGGGATTCGTCGGGAAGTTGATGAGGAGCACTTTGCACCCGGGCTGCCAGGCAGTGCGGAGGGCTTCGATGGAGAGGGCAAAACGGGCTGATGCGTGCGTCGATACTGGGATGGCTTGCGCGTGGCAAAGGATGACGCTCGGGGCATAGGAGACGTAGCAAGGCTCGTGGTAGAGTACTTTATCCCCAGGGTTGAGAACAGCGCGTAGGGTGGCATCGAGGGCTTCGGAGACGCCGATGGTGGCAAGGATTTCCGTGTCAGGGCTATATTCCAAGCCGTAGTTTGCGCCGACGTAGCGCGCGATGCCTTCGCGCAGAGCCTGCAAGCCACGGTTATCGGTATAGCTCGTGCGGCCTTTTTCGAGCGCTTGCATAGCTGCCTCACGGATACCGTAGGGCGTTACAAAGTCGGGCTCGCCAATGCCCAGCGAAATGGCGTCGCGCATTTGCGAGACGATGGCAAAAAAGTCGCGTATGCCGGATTTAGGGAGGGCCGCGACGTGCTTTGCTACGAAGCGTTGGGTGGTGTCCATGGCACGGGCAGCTTATGGGCTGACGATGGGTTTGTCGAGGTTGGCGCTGCCATTTTCCATGACGTAGCCTTGTTCCTTGTAGGCGCGGAGCATGAAGCAAGTGGCGGTAGACTGCACGCCTTCAAGCTTCGCAAGGCGCTCGTGCACAAAGGAGGCGACTTTGCGCAGGCTGGCATCCTTCACGATGACGAGGAGATCGAAGGCTCCTGAGAGCAAGTAACAAGTCTCCACCTGCTCAAAGCGGCTGATTCGTCCGGCGATGTGATCGTAGCCGAGGCCGCCTTCCGGGCGCACCTTCACCTCGATGAGCGCGCGCACCGTCCTGTCCTCCTCGTAGGCGGGGTTGAGCACAGCGCGCCAGCCAAGAAAGATGCCGCTGGCCTTGAGCGTGGCAAGCTGGGCATCCACCTCAGCTTGCGGAAATGCGAGGATTTGCGCGAGTTGCTTGGCATCAAGCGGCTCGCCTTCGAGCAGAAGTTTGAGGACAGCGTTCATGGTTCGAAATTTCTGGGAAGTATGTTGGAAAAGCCTGCGCTTGAATCAGGGAAATTGCCACTTGGACATGAAATTTTTCGGGACGCTCCAGCGGCCTTCGGCTCTGGATTTGACAAGCCGCAGTGGATGCTTTCCCTCCCGTCACTCTCCCGCCACCGTGGGAGGGGGATTTTTTTCCCACAGCAATACATTCCACCAAAACCGCTTCACGCGCTCACACCATGGCCACCGCCACCGCCAAACCCAAAACCGCCGCGTCCAAATCTGCCGCGCCCAAAAAGACCATTTACGCCTTTGGCGCGAAAACGGACGGCAACGCCACCATGCGCGCCCTCCTCGGCGGCAAGGGCGCCAACCTTGCCGAAATGGCGAGCATCGGCCTGCCGGTGCCCCCGGGCTTCACCATCACAACGGAGGTGTGCAA
>JAITHA010000001.1 GCA_031280235.1 Puniceicoccales bacterium
CCCAACCCCGACTCGCCGAGAAGCCGCGTCAACAACTCGTCCGCCGTCTCCTGCATGTAGAGACCCGTGGGCACGAGCGCCGTGTAAACCACATCCTCAATCAAGAGCACCCCCTTCGACCCGCGCGAGCCAATATCCAGCCCGACGACCGGCCACCCCGGCGCATGAGGCCAGGCCCCTGTTGCAGTAATTGCGTTTGCGTTGTGTTTCATGCGAAGATGGGTAAAGAAATGATGAATGCGCTGATATGTTGCTATCTTCAGTCGAGATGGCAAGTGTTTTTTTGAAGGGGAATAGCCCTTTTGATACAGCACGACTCCGCTTCACTCTTCTCGGCGGTTAGATGGCGTGGCCACGGGATAGACCGGCAATGAGACCAAAGGGTAAAAAAGGTCCCAATCGCGCTTCTGGCGAAAGCGTCCCATTCAGCGCGAACACCCTACCTGATTCTGGCAGGTGTTCCTTTCGTCTCATCTCCAAACCGTTTTCGTGCCCACACTCTTTGAGCTTCCCAATAGACCGTTCTGACGGATCGCGTGCCCGTCCGTCCACCACGCGTACCTGTGCGTTCTACCGCAGGAAGTCGCCTAATGAACCGAAGGGATTATTAAAATTGCGGCTGTTGCCTGAGCTGGTGGAGGAGTTGCGTGGGGGCGCGTTACGCCCGGTAGTGTCGCTCAGGCTGCGTGCCTCTTTTTGCGGGTTGGTACGCATGGAAAGTCCGATGCGTTTGCGGGAGATGTCCACCTCGGTGACAACGACACTTACCTTTTGCCCGACTTTGACGATTTCCGCCGGGTCTTTCACAAAGTGATCAGCCATTTGGCTGACGTGGAGGAGGCCGTCCTGATGCACCCCGATGTCCACGAATGCACCGAATGCGGTGACGTTTGTTATGATGCCGGGCAGGCGTTGGCCTTCCTTGAGATCCTTCATGTCGTGGACGCCGTCGGCAAAACTGAAGTTTTCAAATTTTTCGCGTGGATCGCGCCCGGGTTTTTCGAGTTCCTTCAATATATCCTGCAGGGTGGGCAAGCCGACAGATTCTGAGATGTAGTTTTTCAGGTCGATGCGCGCGCGGGCTTTGCCGTCACGCATGAGCGTGAGGACATCTACGCCAGCGTCGCACGCCATTTGCTCCACAAGGGGGTAGCGCTCGGGGTGTACCGCCGAGGCGTCCAGTGGATGCCCGCCGTCGCGCAGCCGCAAAAAGCCTGCGCATTGTTCAAAGGCTTTCGGACCGAGGCGCGGGACTTTTTTCAAATCCTCACGCGATTTGAACGCACCATGCTCGTTACGCCAAGCGACGATGTTTCCAGCAATGCTCGCGTTCAAGCCAGAGACATAGCTGAGTAGCTGCTTGGAGGCGGTATTCAGCTCGACACCGACACGGTTGACGCAGGAAACAACGACGTCGTCGAGCGAACGCTTGAGGGCGCCTTGGTCAACATCGTGCTGGTATTGGCCAACACCGATGCTCTTGGGGTCGAGTTTGACAAGCTCGGCGAGCGGGTCCTGCAGGCGGCGCCCAATGGAGACCGAACCACGAACGGTGACGTCCTCATTGGGAAATTCTTCACGTGCGACCTCTGATGCCGAGTAGATGGAGGCGCCGGATTCGTTGACAGACACGATAGCGATGGCGTCGGCAGGCAAGCCGAGGGTGCGGACGAAAGTGTCCGTCTCGCGGCTGGCTGTCCCGTTGCCGATGGCGATGGCCTGCACCTTGTGTTTATGGCAGAGGATGCGCACGCGGTTGCTCGCTTCCTCGATCTGTGCCTTGCTGCCAGTCGTCGGGAAAATGACATCGTGCTCTATGAGTTTCCCTTGGGCGTCGAGGACGACCACTTTGCAGCCCGTTCGGAAGCCAGGGTCGATGGCGAGGGTGTTTTTCTGGCCCAGCGCTGGAGCCATGAGCAACTCGGAAATATTTGCGGCAAAGACGCGAATGGCCTCATCGTCAGCGCGTTTTTTTGAGACGATGCGTGCTTCCGTTTCGAGCGATGGGCCGAGGAGGCGTTTCCATGAGTCGGCGATGGCGTCGCGGATATACATGGCAGAGGTTCGGGGACCGGTTTCCCCTGCTGCTGCGACAGCCGGTTTTTCTGCAGAGATGAAAAGTTTTTCGAGAATGATGAGCGCTTTTTCCTCGGGCACGATGAGACGGAAAAACAGGACGCCTTCTTTCTCGCCACGGCGTATGGCAAGAATGCGATGCGAGGGTGCGGAAGCCAGTGGCTCCGCCCATTCAAAATAGTCCTTGAACTTGGCGCCTTCGGTCTCCTTGCCCTTGATGACATCGGAGACAAGCTCGGCTTCCTTCAGGAAAAGCTCGCGGCAAGCAGCGCGCGCGCTGGCGTCGTCACTCACGCGCTCCGCGATGATGTCGCAGGCTCCGGCCAGAGCTGCTGCGGCGTCGGGCACTTCCTTCTCTGGGGCGATATACTTGGCTGCCTCGGCATCGGGCTGCACAGCTTGGTTGTCGAAGAGAAAATCGGCAAGAGCTTCCAACCCGCGCTCGCGGGCAATGGTTGCGCGGGTGCGTCGCTTGGGGCGGTAGGGCGCGTAGATGTCCTCGAGGCGTGTGAGCGTGGCAGCGGCCTCGACGGACGCCTTCAACTCCGGCGTGAGGTGTTTGTTCTCCTCAAGAGATTTCAAAATGGTGGCGCGGCGTGCATCCAGCTCGCGCAGCTGCTCAAGGCGGTCACGCACAGTGGTGATCTGCACCTCGTCAAGCTCGCCTGTGGCCTCCTTACGATAGCGTGCGATGAAGGGCACTGTCGCCCCTTCCCCGAGAAGCTGAGCCACCGCCATGACGCCCTTCACGGGCAGTTTGCTCTCCTGCGCAATACGCGTGATGTGCAAAGCATCTGTGGCACCCGCAGACTTAGGGGCTGGGGGGCTGGCGGAGATCTCAGCGAAGTCGGAATTCACGCCTCCTTTGGCGGATTCCTCGGTAGGAACGAGTCTGGATTCTATCATGCAAAAGAAAAACGAAAGCACGGCATGGTGAAAACATCCCCTGCGACGACAAGATTTTTACCCCGGCCAAACAGGCAGCTTCACACAGTATCGCATGGGCTTCGCCATAGCACCCGTACCGCGCAGTTTTTTTGTTTCGTCGGGGCATTTTTTTTCCCATTAAGCCAGCCCCATATGAAACCTGTTTCTTTCAACAACACCGTCCTGCGCGACGGGCACCAATCCCTCGCCGCGACCCGCATGACCGTCGGGCAAATGAAACCCATCGCCGCCAGCCTCGACGCGATGGGTTTTTCACGTTTAGAGACTTGGGGCGGCGCCACCATCGACGTCGCCCTGCGCTTCCTGCGCGAAAATCCCTTTGAACGCCTCGGCACCCTCAAGGAACTCGCCCCAAGCACGCCGCACATGATGCTGCTGCGCGGCCAAAACCTCGTCCAATACACCAACTTTGCCGACGACATCGTCGAAGCCTTTGTACACGCCAGCGCCAAACGCGGCATGGATGTTTTCCGCGTGTTCGACGCGCTCAACGACGTGCGCAACCTGCGCACCGCCGTGGCCGCCGTCAAAAAAGCCGGCAAGACCGCCGAAGGCACCATCTGCTACACCACCAGCCCCGTGCACACCACGGAAGCATTCCTGAAGCTTGGCGATGACCTCGTGGAAATCGGTTGCGACACCATTTGCCTCAA
>JAITHA010000051.1 GCA_031280235.1 Puniceicoccales bacterium
CCTTCGCGGTGATCCCCAAGCGCCGGGTCGTCGAACGGACCATTTCCTGGCTGGAGAAATGCCGCCGTCTCTGGAAAAACTGCGAACGCAAGCTCTCCTCTTCCCTCGCCATGATCCGCTTTGCCTTCATCTTCCATCCTCCTCAGAAGATCTCAAACAGGTTCTTAGGCCACGCGCTCGACGACGAGAGGCTCTTCCTTGGGGCGCTTGGGGGCTAGGCGGTAGGCATCGCGGAAATACTGCAGAGATGCTTCCATGCGTGCTTCGTCGTTGTAGTGGATCATGATGAGAGGCTCACCTTGTTTGACCTGTGTGCCGACTTTCCGAATCTCCGTGATGCCGACTGCCGGATCGTATTTGCCATCCTTGCCCGCAGCGAGCACTTGCACGCCGCGTGCGATTTTCCCGGCATCAATCGTGTGGACGTAACCCCTCTTGGGGGCGGGAAGTTTGCGCACATATTGTGCTTTGGGGAACTTGTCCGGGTTATCGATCCAATCCACCTTGCCACCTTGTGCGATCACCATCTCGCGGAATTTCTTAAAGGCCGAGCCGTCCTTGACGAGTTTGTTCACCGTCTGCCTCGCAGAGAGCGTGGAACCGGCCACGCCAGCGAGGCGAACGATTTCCATGCCAAGCTTGAGTACGAGTTCGCGGAGGTCGAACAGGGGATCGAGAATCTCGCCGTTGGGCCCGCGCGGTTGTGGTTCAAGGCCTTTCTCGTCATTCAAAAGAGCCACGGCTTCACGGATTTCCAGCGCCGTGCCGACACAGTTACCGATGGGCTGGTTGATGTCCGTCACGAGGGCCACGCTGTGCCGATTCAGGCTGCGGGCGACACGCGTTATCGTGCGGGCGAGTTGCTTGGCTTGCTCGCGATCGTGGATGAAGGAGCCCTTACCCCACTTGACGTCCACGACGAGGCTTTCACAGCCTTCGGCGAGTTTTTTGGAGAGGATGCTCCCGGTGATGAGTGGAATGCTGGGGATGGTCGCCGTGGATTGGCGCAGAGTGTAGATGAGGTCATCCGCCGGCGCTATCTCCGGACATTGTTCGACGATGGCGCAGCCCGTTTTTGCCAAGAGGTTCTCGTAATCTTTTATGGAGTACTTGACTTTGACGCCTGGGATGCTCGAAAGCTTGGTCACCGTTGGGATGACAAAATCCTCGTCCTTGCCATTCATGCCCGGCATGACAACGCCTGCCGCCGCGCCAAGGGCTGCGAGCACGAGGCTTGTCTTGTCTCCCACACCGCCAGTTGAGACCTTGGAAACCTTGGGGTGATGGATGTGCTCGAGCTCAATCACATCGCCAGAAAGCTTCATTTCGTCCGCATAGTCTGCCATTTCCTGAGCGCTCATTTGTTGGAAGAATATTGCCATGAAAAGAGCCGCTTGCTGGGCATCAGGCATCTCCCGATTCATGATCGAATCTACGATTTGTCGTATCTCCTCGTTGGTAAATTCCCCGCCTTCACGCTTCTTTTCTATGAGGTAGGCGAAGGATGGTTTCAGCGTCCGCTTGGGCTCGATTGTCTTTTCTGGCATATCTATTCTGGGCTTGGGTTTAAGGTTAAAAAATCTACGCTTCATGGAGTAAACCATCTGATGCGAGATTGCAAGCCTGCGGATTCACGGTAATTTGTCGAGCACAAAGAGTTACATTTATTTAAATACTTCCCATGCTCAAGATGCGGTTGCCCCGACGCTTGAAAAGCAGGGGGAAACGACGGCACGAAGCGGTAGTGGCAGGCGGAAAATGATGATTTTGCACGCGGTGCTGGCAGCGTGTCGATTGCACGCCCTTTTGAGCGCGAATTGCCCGCTTCTCCATGTCTACCCCAGACCACTGCACGCGTGACTTTTTGCGAAGCGTGAGACGTAGGTAAGGTGAGAGAGTCGGGAATGTAATTTTTTGAGGAATATTCAAATTTTAACAGAATTCACGATTCGGGTGCTTGACAACGCCGAGAGGCTCGTCTTCCTTCCACGCCCTTTTTGCAATTTCCCAAGCTTGAAGGCAGGCGGAGTCTATACCAAACCGTACGTGTCTTTTCCTGCCGGGGTAAGTTCGCTTTTCCACACCAACTACACCATAATGTCCGAGCGCATCAACTTCGGTAAACTTCGGGAAGTCATTCCCCCACCAAACTTCATTGAGAACCAGCTCAGCTCCTACATGGAGTTCTTGCAGCGGGACGTGCCCCAGGGGCAGCGCAAGAATGTCGGGCTGGAGGCAGTCTTCCGCGAAATTTTCCCCATTGAGAGCTACGATGGTCGTTGCAAGCTCGAGTACGTTAGCTACCGCCTCGACGGTCCCAAGAACTCGGAGATGGAATGCATCCGTGAGGGTGTGACCTACTCCATCTCGCTCACACTTAAGCTCCGCCTGCGCGAAGAAGGCGGCATCGTCAAGGACGAGGAAATCTACATGGGCGAGATTCCCATGATCACCGCCAGCGGTTCGTTCATCGTCAACGGCGCCGAGCGTGTCATCGTCAGCCAGTTGCACCGTAGCCCCGGGATCTGCTTCGAGGAATCTACCCATAGCAGCGGGAAAATCCTCCATGCTTTTCGCATCATCCCAGACCGCGGCACTTGGATAGAAGTACAGTTCGACCAACAAGACCTCCTCTACGTTTACCTCGATAAGCGCCGTCGCCGTCGTCGCTTCCTCGTCACAACGCTCCTGCGCGCCTTCAACAGCTCTTTCGAAGAAAAGGACAAGGCACATCCGAGGCACAGCGCTGACACGGACATCCTCAATCTTTTCTACGCACCGCTAGACATCAAAGTCAAAAAGGCTCTTGAATTGGAGGACATTTCCCAGTTCGTCCTCATTGAGGACATCGTGGACGCTGAGAAGGGTCTCGTGCTTGCACGTGCTTTCGAGCCGTTGACCAAGACCATTGTTCGCTCCATCGCAAAAATCGGCATCAGCACCCTTCACGTCATTAACACTTCCGTAGATGACGGGGCTATCATTCGCTCACTGAAAAAAGACCCCACTCGTAATGAAGAAGAGGCCCTTAAGGATATCTACAAGAGGCTGCGGCCAGGTGAACCGCCCACCATCCCGAACGCGCGCTCCCTTATCCGTCGCCTTTTCCACGATGCCAAGCGCTATGACCTCGGGCGCGTCGGGCGCTACAAGCTTAACCAAAAACTCGGGATGAATGCTCCCCTCGAAGGGCGCACCATCACCCTTGAGGACATTGTTGAAGCGACCAAATATCTTTGTCGCCTTAAGGCAGGGCAGGGGATCATTGACGACATCGACCACCTCGGCAGCCGCCGCATTCGCAACGTCGGGGAGCTCCTTGCCAACCAGTGCCGCGTCGGTCTCGCACGGACGGAGCGCCTTGTCCGCGAACGCATGTCCCTCTACGACCAGAGCGTGGACACCGTCACCCCAGCTAAGCTAATCAACCCCAAGGCCCTCAGCACTGTCGTTCGCGATTTCTTTGCCCGCAGCCAGCTCTCCCAGTTCATGGATCAGATAAACCCCTTGTCTGAGCTGACCCATAAACGTCGCCTCAGCGCTCTTGGCCCAGGCGGCCTCAATCGGGACCGCGCAGGCTTTGAAGTGCGCGACGTGCATCCGTCACACTACGGGCGCATCTGCCCAATCGAAACACCCGAAGGTCCCAACATTGGCCTCATCAACTCGCTCTCCACGTACGCCCGCGTCAACGAATTCGGCTTCATTGAAGCGCCGTACCGCAAGGTGAAGGACGGGCGCGTCACGGACAAAGTTGAGTACATGACTGCCGATCAGGAGGAAAATTTCAAAGTTGCACAGGCCAACTCCGAGGTTGATGCCAAGGGAAACCTCGCAGGAAGGGTGACCGTCCGGTATCGCGACGAAGTTCTCGAAATCGACCCGAAGGACGTAGACTACATGGACGTCTCGCCCAAGCAGCTTGTCTCCGTCGCAGCAGGCCTCATCCCATTCCTTGAGCATGACGACGCGAACCGCGCGCTCATGGGCTCAAACATGCAACGCCAAGGTGTCCCCCTCCTCCAAGCCGAGGCTCCCTTTGTCGGTACAGGCATCGAGCACCGCATTGCTGCAGACTCGCGCATCGTCGTCCTTGCCGAGGCAGACGGCATCGTCGCGCAAGTGGACGCTAGGCGCATCGTCATCACACCAGATGGCGTCGCGCCTGCCCACCTCGATAGGAAGTCTCGTTCCGACGCCAAAAAGGGCATTTACATCTACGACCTGCGGAAATTCCTCCGTTCCAACGCAGCTACTTGCTTCAACCAGCGCCCCATTGTCCTCAAGGGCCAGCCAGTCAAAGTAGGGCAGGTCATTGCTGACGGCGCAGGCACGGACCAAGGTGAACTCGCCCTCGGGCGAAACGTCCTCGTCGCCTTCATGCCCTGGAATGGCTACAACTTCGAAGACGCGATTCTCTTGAGCGAACGCCTCCTCAAGGACGACGTCTTCACCTCCATCCACATTGAAGAATTTGATGTCACCGCACGCGACACTAAGCTCGGCCCGGAGGAAATTACGCGAGACATCCCCAATGTCGGCGAAGAAGCGCTCAAGAACCTCAATCGCGACGGCGTCATTCGCGTCGGCGCCGAGGTCAAACCAGGTGACATCCTCGTCGGCAAAATCACCCCAAAGAGTGAGACAGAACTCGCTCCCGAGGAGAAACTCCTCAGGGCCATCTTCGGGGAAAAAGCAGCCGATGTGAAAGACTCCTCTCTCATCGTCCCCTCCGGGATCCACGGTATCATCATGGACGTGAAGGTCTCCAGCCGCATCGACAAGGAAGCCGAAAAGCTTTCCCCGGCAGATCAGCGCCGCCAGCTTAAAAAGGTTAACGAAGAGTACCGCACACAGACCGATAAGCTCCGCGATGAGCTCACCGAGTCGCTCTCCAATATCCTGCTCGGCGAGAAAATTCCTCTCGACGTGAAAAACGCCGAGTCACACGAAATCATCATCCCGGCCAACCGTAAAATCACCAAGACGCTCCTCCGCCGCCTCGCCTCTGTCTCGAAGCACATTGAGATAGACCCCTCGCCAGTAAAAATCAAAATCATGGAAATCGTCGGCGCTTACCAGCATCGCTTCGACGATATCGAGGGCGAGCGTGCGCGCAAAATCGAGGCCATCGAGGCTGGGGAAGACGAGGGCGGCGCTATTAAGAACGTCAAAGTTTACGTCGCTGCAAAGCGCAAAATCCAAGTCGGCGACAAAATGGCCGGACGCCACGGCAACAAGGGTGTCGTGGCACGAATCGTTCCCGTCGAAGATATGCCTTACCTCCCCGACGGCACACCCATCGACATTTGCCTTAATCCGCTCGGTGTGCCCTCGCGCATGAACGTCGGTCAGGTTTTGGAAACCCACCTAGGCTGGGCCTGCCAAAAGCTTGGCTTGAAAGTCGCCACGCCAATCTTCGACGGTATCCCTGAATCCAAAATCCGAGAATATCTCAAGAAGGCCGAACTTCCCGAAAGCGGCAAATCCCTCCTTTACAACGGTCACACGGGCGAACCCTTCGACCAAGATGTTGTCGTCGGCTACATTTACATGATGAAGCTCAACCACCTTGTTGCAGACAAGATCCACGCTCGCGCTGTCGGTCCGTACAGCCTCATCACACAGCAGCCACTCGGTGGAAAGGCGCAGTATGGTGGCCAACGCCTCGGAGAGATGGAAGTTTGGGCTCTCGAAGCCTATGGCGCCGCATACACCCTGCAGGAACTTCTCACGGTAAAATCCGACGACGTCATAGGCCGCACCAAAATTTATGAGCAATTAGTGAAAGGTGACAATAGCCTCTCGGCTGGAACTCCCCAATCCTTTAACGTGCTCATGAAAGAAATGCAGGCTCTCTGCCTTGATGTCCGCCTCGGCAGCGCCGACCTTCTCGGTTTCAAGCCACGTAAGTAAGGCCTTGTGCACCCAGCCTTCGGGTTGGGTGCACATGCAAAGTTTGTGCTTGCTTGACCCCGCCCGCCGAAGAGAAGGGTTTTTGTAACCCTTCTCTTTGGTGGGTCCACAGGGGGGGAACACGTCTATTGCTTTTGTGAGGTTCCCAGAGAACGTTTTTTCTGCTTTCCCAAGGCAGGCTTATGCCCGATGCTTCAGGCCTTGAAGGCCGCTGGCGCATGACCGAACACCCGGAAATCCAAGGTGTGGACCCCAAACTCGTTGAAGTGCGCACCGATTTGGGCTCCGAGTTTGACGGCGACACCGTTCATTTCCGCCTCGAAGGCTTTCGTGGTGCCATTGTGGCCATGGGCGCGCGCCACCACTTTAATCCGCCCGCACGCCCCAACTGCAACGCCGACGTCGAAAGTGTCCACGCCACCATTGAAAACGAGTTCTTCGATTTGGAAAACTTTTCGGGCTGCGCACACTTCATGGCAGCGGCAGGCACCTATCAGCACTTCTACAACTTCGCCCGGAAAAACCGCTCGCGCGCCAACAAAACCTCGGTCGAATTGCTCCGCGAAAAAGCACCCAATCTGCACCCCCGCATCCTCCTTTTGCGCCCATGCCTTCTCGACTCCCATATGGGTCAACTTCTGTCTGGGCTTCCCAGCGGCGCGGTGCATGGTGAACTGTTCGTTGGGAAAAATCTCTACGGCGCCGAGATTCCAGCAGGTGGCTACGAGTCCGAGGGCTTTGCCGAGTTTCTCAAGCTGTTCCTCCTTGACCCGGGAAAGGCGCAGGCTATCGCCTCGGCAACCTTCAAGGTTGCGGTTTTTGGTTTTTTTTGCCGGTTCTCGGACAGTTCTGGCAGCGGCAGGCCGGGCGCATTGGGCTATGCAAAAAGCACACGGCATTCCAAGATAGGAAAGCCAATGCGCCGCCCGTCACGAGGGCGACAACGATGATTTCTTCAAGCGCCATGCGCCGCCTCCTCGCTCAGCACTTTACTGGTTTTCCCGTTTGGGCAGAGGCGTAGAGTGCATCAATGATTTTCATCAGGGAGACGGCCTGCATCGGGGTGTTCAAGGGCTCTTCCCTGCCTTCCATCACGGCAACAAAGTTCGCCGCAGAGCGGATGCGGCCCATGGATGGATCCGCAGGGACGACGATACAGCGGTTGCTGGGGCGCCCGTGGTCATGCGTGTAGAGCTCGCAAGTATCGTTGGCAGTGTCGTCGAGCCCGTCGCGCTCGAAAAGCCGTCGCACGAGGCCGCCAGCCTTGGTGCCTTGGAAGGTGACGGATACTTCCTCGCGCGCGACCATCTCAGCCCACGACATCTGGAGAGAGACGACTTGGCCTGTCTTGAAACGCACGAAGCCGTGGGCGGCGCTCTCCACATCCGTCGTGCCACCTTTTTGCACATCGGGGATGCCCCAAGGGCCCTTGAACGTCTTGTCCGTGATGAAGGTGTCGAAGGTCTGCGCTAGCACCCATTCCGGCTCCGGGTAGTCCATGAAGTAGAGCGCGAGGTCCAGCATATGTAGGAGGTCTATCACGGGCCCACCGCCGGAGAGGGCCTTTGTGGTGAACCAGCCCCCGAAACCGGGGATGCCAGCGCGGCGTACCCACTTGGCTTGTGCGGAGTTGATGCACCCGATCTCCCCCTTGGCGATGTATTCGCGGATGGCGTAAGACTCCGGGCGGGCCCGGTTGTTGAAGTTGAACATCAGCGTGCGCTTGCCCTTAGCGGCAGCATCGGCCATCGCCTTGCCCTCTCTCGCGTTGAGCGCAGGCGGCTTTTCGCAAAACACGTGTTTGCCAGCCTTCAGCGCCTGCAACGCGAGCGGTGCGTGGAACTTGTTGGGCACGATGATGGACACCGCGCTCAGTTCTGGCACTGCCTTCAACAGGGCGTCGGCGCTGTTGAAAGTGTGGGCAATGCCCTCGCGCTCGGCGGTCTTTTCCGCAGCGGCCATGTTGGGATCCGCGATGGCGACGACTTCTGCGCCAGCACTGCGAAAACCAGCGACATGGTAGTGTACCATGCCGCCTGCTCCGATGATTCCGATTTTTTTGCTCATGTGTGTGAGATGTTCGTGAAGAGGAAGGCACGAACAGAATGGCGAACCGGCAGATTGTGAAGCAAAAATTGCAATTCTCCGGGAGAAAAAAGAGTAGTTATATCAGGGCATGCCTTTCCCCTCTACAAAGATGGCAGCGCGGTCCAACGATGAAAAAAGCAGAATTCCTGCACGCGCAAATACGTAAAAAATCTGGGAATAAAATGTAAATAAATTCTTTTCCACTTTACAGCTTTCGAGTTATCTCTTTTAAGAGTCGTCCATGATTCCTAATTTATTTTACTCATATTCAGCGCTAGTATTTTTCCCAGAAGGCAGGGCACTTACCACCAGTGGAACGAGGCCCGGGTTTTATCCAATATTTGCCATTGGTAATACGGCAGATAACAGGTCGTAGCCACGACGGGGGTGGAACGAGCCAGATTTTGGGAAAAAACGTGCCTGTTTTTTTGCAGGGAAACGACAAGATTTATCGGATTTATAGAACGGTCTTCTGTAAATGAAACGAAAGATGATAACCATAATATAATAACACAATGATATCCAAAAGTATACAGAAAATAACGCAGCACACGCTCGAGAATAGCGATAAAAATACGTGTGATAACCAAGTCCCAACTCAAAAGAATGCCTTCAGATGGAAGCCCTTTTTGTTGGTTGCCTCGATGACAATTGGCAGCTCCGTAGCGACACTAAGCCCGACGACCATGCAGGGCGTCACTCTGGCTCCAGGGTCCGACCTTGGCTCCCGTTCCGTGATTGCGGCCAATAACAATTACAATTATACCTTGGGTGGCAATGTCGTTTGGTACCCAAATCCAAGTGGCGGAAAAAATATTGGCTCACAAGTCATTATAGACGCCAACGGGCATGCAATTTCACAGACAGGAAACGGCAGGTGGTTCAATATATCTTCAGGAGATAACGCCAATTTTTTTCTGCTTAATGCGATTGTTTCAGGGAACGACGCTTATCATACAGGTTCCCGTGGTCTGCTAAATGCGTCCAGCGCTAATTCCACGCTGAACGTTTTTCTCGAAGGCACGACCTTCAGGAATTTTACAGGTGGCTCAGCCGACTATAATACAAGCACGATTTTTACAGTTTATCATGATACGGCAATATTGAATATCAACGGCGGCAGCGCCGGGGTTATCTTCGAAGGGAACACAGGTGTCGGCAAGATTAGCACTGGCGAATCCTATGACTCGGGAGCGGGCGTGTTGGGCGTGGTGCGCGGCACGGCGACCGTTAGCGGCAAGGTTACGTTTCTCTCCAACAGTGGCGTGCGCTATGGAGGCGCTATCGCGGTAAATAACGCTCGTCGAACGACAACCGATTATACAAGTAACGCCTGGATTAATCGTTCTGTGTTGCGCTTTGATAGTACATCCGCCTCCGATTTCGCCCTTTTTGATGGGAATCATGCAGCGGTTTTTGGAGGAGCGATCGACATTTGGGGACATGCCTCAGAAACGATAGTTAATACTACTTCGTTTTTTCAGAACAACTACATCTATGACGCATCAAGATCAGGCATAGATGACCGCGCAAAACGCGCCGGCGCCATCAATGTCGGCAATGAGGCGGGGTTGTCCGATTTGTTTTTTAATGCCCCGGCAACATTTATAAACAACCGCGTCATCGGACATGACTCCAATGCCACGCGTGGCGATGCCTTTGGCGGAGCCATTACTGCGTACTCAACAAAACGCGACAAAAGCTACAACTATCGAATGTCGTTTAACGCGGGCGCAACATTCATCGGGAATTACGCACATGCGCCAGCCACTGGCCGTATCGCCCAAGGGGGAGCCATTTTCCACGATGCGACCCACGCTTCACTTGATATAGGGCCAAATTCACGTTTTGAGGGAAATTACGCCAAAAATGAAGGCGGTGCAATTTATATGAGCTCTGGTATCATCAACCTCGTCGCGGATTCTTCTGTTACAGGAACAGAAAATGGGAATATTGTGTTTAAAGATAATTTTCAGAACGTCAATTTTGCGCAAAATGGAAATGCTTGGACCTGGCGCCCAACTAATATCGGTACAACGGCGCAAAGAGGAGCCATTTATTTGGCGGGAGACGGCATCCTGAACATTTACGCAAGAGGTGTTGGTGAAGTACATTTTTACGACCCAATAATACTTGGCCAGAATTCTACAGCGGTCATTAATAAGTTGGGAACAGGTGACCTCATTTTCCATGATCATGACAATGCCATAACCGCGTTAACAAATGTTACGCAAGGGCGCATGGTGCTTGAAAATAGCAAAAGCGTCAATTCCATGATGACCTTTGGGCAGGTGACGGCAGGGGCACTCAACGTCGGACCGATTACTGGCAACAGTTTCGCCGCAGTGGTCGGGAAAGATGGCACGACTTTTGCCGTTGGATCCGCGCGCGTGCGTAATGGCGGACGCATTCTTGTAGAAGACGGAGGAATGCTCACATTTAAGGTGGGTGATGGTGGGCTCGTCCTGGAAAATAACGGAGGAATTGGAGGCGATGGCATTATCAATTTAGTGAATAGAAATAATAGGCGCATTCAAATCACAACAGGCTACACCGGGAATAACTTCTATGTCACAGCTCCTCTCGCCACAGATAAATTTCGTCTGGAGTCTACATCCGCAGTTTCCACAAACACAGGAATTAGTGGAGCAGGGACACTTCGTAAGGATGGGCAGGGCGCATTCTACGCCAACGGTTTCGATTTTGTGAATAATGTCACGGGCGGAAATAAGAATACCTACACGGGTGGAACTGTCGTGGAAAACGGAAGTTTTGTCATCACGGCTCGCGGCCAGGGAGACACTTTTGTCAACGATTCTCGCTTTAGTATGGGCACGGGTTTTGTAGAGGTTCAAGCAGATGGACGTTTGGTTATAGATTTTTCACAAGCAATTCTAGGGCAAGGAGTTATCGGGAACTACACAATAACCAACCGACTCACAAATTCTGCACCCGGAGGAGAAGTTTATTTAAATTTGGTATCAGCTGGCAACCCGACAGGAAATGTTTGGAGCCAGAGTGGCTTCACGGCGCCCAATACTCGGGATTTTCGGGGAACGTTTAATTTAAATAATCTTAACTACACATTTGCCACAGGGACGGCGGCACTGACAAATGGTCGGCTCATTGCCGGGTCTGGAAGCACAGTCACAGTACCTCGTGGAAATCACCTTATAAAGGGCTTGGGAATGAATGGTGGTTTGCTTTATTTCGCGGATCCAACGGCACAACTCCCAGTCGGAAATCTCCCACGAATGCAGAGCTTTATCGACATCTCTGGAACAGGAAATGAGGGAATTCTTGATTTTGGCCAAAGCGGAACAAATAGTTATGTCCGAATAAATGCAGACGCTGCTATGCTCACCGACATCATCGAGGGGACGACTTTTTCCAACGGGCAGCCTGTTTACACGCCGCTCTTGCTCCAGGATGATTATGGAAATGTGCGCCAACTCGTGGCGTCCAGAACGACGACGGGCGACATTAAAAATGTCATTCTGCAAACTCAAGATTCGAATGATCCGTATAGGGGGAACAGCTACGTATATACGCCGACGGGAAAGGTGGAGCACAACCAAGGGGCGCAGTATGGAAATCGTTCGGAAAACTGGGCGGATGCAGAGAATGTCACGGCATTAAAAACCCTGCAAAGCGGTGCGAGTAGTCTCAGCACAGGGCCGACAAACGATGGGCTTTATGTCGGTGTCCAGATGGAACGACTGGAGTTGCTAGCAGGCAAACAGACAATCTTCGACAACTCCAATTCCAACACTGCCCAAAACAACAGAGGAAATGAATTCACGGCGGAAATAACTGGGCCAGGGCATCTGGGAATATTGGGAAATGCAGGCAACCCGATTATTCTAAGCAATTCTCAAAATTCCTATACAGGGGCGACAATTGTTCATTCTGGCACCTTGCAAGGTGGCACGGTAGATATGCTGAAAAATAGCATCATGTTGCTTGTGAAGCTTGGTGCTGGCTTTGCCACGGGCAATTTCGCACAGGTGGTCAGTAGCCCACAAGTGGACGGGATTGTGCAGGTTGATGCACCATTGACGGTTTACGCAGGCACTGCGGATTATGTTGCTGGCGTTGCCCCGAGCGCTGATGCTGTCGCTAATTTCAATCTTGCTTCCAATATAAAGGGAAGCGGGGAGTTGATATTTCAAGACAGGCTTTCTTCGGGAAACGGAAAAGTTTACATAAGAGGGAAAAACGAATTTCAAGGCGACATCACATTGGATATCCAAGCCGGATTGTTTAGTCTGGAAGGCTCGTTGGGAAGCGGGCAATATAACGGGAATATTAGGATTGCGTCCGGCAGCAATGATGTGGATTTCCGCATATTTACACAGGGCTTGCAAGAATTTACTGGAGATATTTCCGGACCGGCTGGTAGCCCAACTTCAGGTCTTAACACAATCACTATCGGCACGACCAGCCATGTGAGTCAGGTGATTTTTTCCGGGAATAACGACTCCTTCGCTGGAGAAATTGTTGTCAGGGATTCAGGGATTTTGAGTATTGCAGGCGACCAGAATCTAAATGCAGCCACAGCTGGTCGTTTGCTAAGCAACGGCGGGGCGCTGGCCTTGACGGGCCCAGATGGGACAAGCTATACGAAAGCGTGGTTGCTGGCAGGAGGGGCCATCACAACAAATAATTTATCCAAGCTAGAGATGCTTTACGGTAGCGGGACGGATAGTCGTTTGTCAGGCGCCTTGGAAAAAAGAGGAAGTGGAGAGCTCTATTTTACAGGGGACAACACACTCGGAGAAAATCCCGGTGATAATAGCATCTATCTACGCGAAGGCGATATTACAATTTCAGGAAATTTGAATTCAGGCACAACTGGATACAAAGGAGATATTTACATCGCGAATCAATCGACACTTACTTTTTCTCCAGATACCTCGGCAACTTCTTCACGGCAAGTGTTGGGCGGAGGCGGTGAGATCGCATCAATCACCACGGGCGGGCAGGTAAAGAAAACTGGCGATGGTATTCTTGTGGTCAACAACACGATTAAAGTCCCTTTCACTCTTGAGAGCGGGACCCTGGAGGGGGGCGGGACAATTGTTTCGCCGACCTTTTATCCCGGGACGGTTATTTCTCCAGGCTTAACAGCCATGCACAATCACCCGGCAGGTGTGCACGTTGCTGGTGCCATAGGCACGCTCATCGTGGGTGCAGTGGGTGACACGACACATTTTGAAGGGATCACCTATAAAATGGATGTGAATCACAACAACAAGATTGGCACGAATCCGGATGTTTGGGAGTCCGATCGGATAAATGTCCTCGGCGGAGCGACTTTTGGAAGTGGAGGCGCGAGCAACGCGGCTACGCGCAACACAATCGATTTGAGCGATATGGTTGCCACAGGTGTACATACTCCAGGGACTCCTTGGGTGGTTAACCGCACTTATGTTATTATGGCGGCTGACAGTGGTTTCTTCAACACAAGCCAGGAGGATCTCAACGCCTCCGAATTTCGCTACAAAGGAATTCTCCTGAAAGATTACGCCAGTCGAATGGCTGCCGTGCTTACTGTTGAAAATAGCACACAGCTTGTTATGAAAACAGTGAGCGCGCCCTCCAGCGACTTGACGTGGAATAACTATAATGACACTCCAAGTGTGAACTGGCTGAAGGGCGATGCGACAAGCGTGAACGATTGGTATGATACCAAGCTTGGTGTGATGCACCCCGAGCGTTTTTATGACTACGACACTGTGCGTTTTATTGAGGCGTCTGGCATCGCTAAAAACGTCGATGTTTATTCTGGGGGACTCATCGTTAGCGACATCTTCATCACCGGGTCGGATTATGTTTTTAATGGTGGGAAGATCGCCGGCGCTGTACATCAATTTTTGGATGGGAGTTTGACGACGGGGCGCCTTGATGTTGCGGCCAATGCCTCAGCTACATTTAATAATGCTGTGGACATGGAGGACATCCAAATTTCCGGTTCGGTCCGGTTGAATAATACTGTTTCTTCCAAGGGCGCGAGCACGCAACCCGGTGTTAGTTTTGATATGACGATTGCCGCAACGGGTAGTGCCACGCTTGGCCCAAATGGTAGCTTCACTTCCGGGACGCGTGATGTGATGGCGATATGCAACAATGGGCATCTTGCGTTTGAAGGCGCGCCTCGGGGTAGTTACACTTATCCTGGTGTGATTAGCGGCAGTGGCTCTCTCTCAAAGACGGGAAGTGGCAGCGATCTCATCCTAACCGGTGTCAACACGTACACCGGCGCCACAGATGTTACAGATGGTGGCAACTCTCTCTATATCAACGGTTCCAGCATGAGTAACACTATCACGATTGCTGGTTTTCGTGTTTTCCAAGACCCTGCGTTGGCCACTCCAGACAATCCCACTGGCTGGGGCTATCGGAGCGGTTCTCTCCTTGGCGGCACAGGCATTCACCGAGGAAATATCGTGGTAAACAGTGGGGGGAGTTTTGCGCCTGGCCATAATGGTGGTACTCCCGGTGCGTCGATTGGTCAACTTACTGTAAACCAAGGTAGTGTCACTCTGCAATCTGGAGCTATTTTTGTCATGAACATCTCCCAAAATACCGCTACCGGGGCGACGGAGAATACGTCACTTCAACTCGTGAACAACTCCAGTTTAAAAGGTACAGGAGGACTACGACTCCAGCTTAATTTTTACAACTACGGAGTACAGATTGGCGACATGTACACGCTTGTCGAGTTTGATACCACATCCACGGCAGACCTCGGCATTTGGGATAGTTATGGGAACTTTTCTTCTGTGGGGGATGATGTTACCTTGCGCTATGGTTATGCGTTTACCTACAAGGTATTTCGCAACAATTCCCGCATCTGGCTGCAAGTTACTGGCATCGTACCTGAGCCCAGTACATATGCTCTTATTGGCGGGGCGGCCCTCGCTCTCCTTCTCGCCGTAAGGCGCAGAAAGAAAAAGAGCGTCTAGGCACTACGCTCCATCTTTTATTGGTCGAGAAACTGCGTGAGAGGAGTGATGCTTGCTCTGGGTTTGAAGATTGTTTCTGGAGAATTGAACCCGAATTATGCTATAGAGAAGATAGTTGAGATGACTCTCGGAGTATGATCTTGCTATGAAGGTGGCTTTTTCCCATTCCCAAAACAAGATTCAACGGCGCTTGGAGTTCATCAATTTGAGGCACTTGCCAACTAGCAACTTCGAGAAAATCGTATTTTCGCAATTACAGCATTTTCTAATTAATTAGTCGCGATATTATGGGGAAGAGAACAAGCTGGCCGTTATGAAATCTTACAGTAAACGTGTTGTGATGTAGGCATTCGTCTCAATAACTCAAAAAACACATCCAATTTCTGGCTCAAAATAATAGTTTTTGGCAACTTTCCGGCCTCCTATAGGCACTTAGACAAGGTGAAAAATTTTTATTAAGATCGAAGAGAATACCTCAATGGGTCTATTCTCAGAGTACCCTAGATCATTCAAGGGATGCGAGAGAAAAAATCATGCACCCCAGACGGTGATGTCGCGTGTGCCAAATTTTCTTTCGCTTTTCCAGATTTTCTCGTCCCAAGTCTTGCCAGATTCCCGTTCAAAAATAAACAGGTGCGCCTCGTCCGCATTGGCACGATCAGCATACTCGTTGGTTTGCTCAAGACCTTGTTCAATAACAGCTTCCAAGCTGCCACGCAGCAATTTCAGCTCGACAACAATGCGCTGCAGCGGACCGTACATGCCTTGTTTTTCATCCAAGGGCCATTCAATAAATAAATCCGTGCGCTTGCG
>JAITHA010000069.1 GCA_031280235.1 Puniceicoccales bacterium
AGGTTTATCGGACAAAAAACGCGGGATGAAATTGGAAGATCGAAGGTTATTAACTGAGGAGCAAGAGATTGAGACGCAGAATTTGATAACCGACAGGTATCCCGAACAGTACCAATTGCCTTTTGCTCTTGGGACGCGCAAATCAGTGAAAGAGCTGATAGAGCAAAAATATGGAGTTGTTTTGGCAATCAGGACAATGGGTGAATATCTTAAACGCTGGGGTTTTACGCCGCAAAAGCCTAAGCAAAAGGCCTATGAACAGAATCCGGGCAAAGTCAGAAAATGGCTTGAGGAAGAATACCCAAGGCTTAAAAAGCGCGCGAAAGAGGAGAATGGCGAGATCCATTGGGGAGATGAAACGGGTTGCAAAAATCAGAGCAATCATGGCAGAAGTTATTCGCCCCAAGGGAAAACGCCTGTCAAAGAAAGCATGTCCAAGCAGTTCAAAATCAATATGATTTCGACGATAACCAACCAGGGGAAAGTGCATTTTATGATTTATTCTGACAGCATGAACACGGAGCGGCTGATGGATTTTCTCAAGCAATTAATCAAAACAGGCGAGAGGAAAATATTTTTGGTGTTAGACAATCTGAGAGTTCATCATAGCCATATTGTGAGAGAGTGGGTTAAAAGCGAGGAAGCAAAGAGGAAGTTGGAGATATTTTGGCTGCCCTCGTATTCTCCTGAACTCAATCCCGACGAATATTTGAACTGCGATTTAAAGCATGGTTTGTCACACAAGCCAGCGACGAGGAGCGTAAAAGAGTTGAGGGAAAATGTGGAAAATCACATGAATATGTCGCAGCAAACACCCAGTCGCATTGCGAAATACTTCAAGCATAAAAGCATTAAATATGCCGCCTGAAAATTATAAATAGAGACACGCCGGGTTAATAACGCACAAGCACCAATCTAATCACGATGCTCTACTTCCACGTCGCGAAACTGACCTTCTCCTGCCACCAGCCCTCCCACTCAAAGTAGCGAGGAACCAACTCGAACATGGGCACGGAAGAATACAAATAGCGAACCTCTAACAACAGCCTACACTTATACGCCACTTGGCCAACTTCAGCACATCAATTACAGTGACACCACGCCTGATCTAATGGGGGGGGGGGTCTATGGTATTGTTTCGATAGGAGGAAAGAGGATGGCTTGGGTGGATAATCGGGCTCCGGCGGTCTGGGAGGACCATTCCAGTTGCTCGGCGAAACGTGTCGCGGGAGTGAGGCCGATATGCGTTTGGATTTTGGCGGAGATGCCTGGCATCACGGGGGTCAGGGCTACGGCTGTCAGGCGCAGGCCTTCGGCGATGTGCGCGAGGCAGGCTTCCAAGCGCGTGCGATCGGCGGGGGCGGTGGATTTGCCGAGCTTCCATGGGGCACGGTGTTCCATGTAGCGGTTCATCTCGCGGATGAAGCCCCAGAGCGCTTCGAGGGCGGTGTGGAATTGGTAAGTGGTGGCGAGTTCGAGATAGCGCGTGGCGGTAGAGGCCCAGAGTTTGCGGAGTTCGCGCTCGGGTTGTTCTTCGAGGGAGTTTGCCTCAGGTGTGGCGGGCACGGTACTTTGGGTTTGGCGCAAGCCCATGTTGAGGAGGCGATTGAGGAGGTTGCCGAGGTCGTTGCCGAGGTCTGTCCTGTAACGCGTTTTGAATTGTTCTTCTGAAAAATCGCTGTCTTGGCCGACATTCATTTCGCGGATGAGGTAATAGCGAAAAGCGTCTGTGCCGTAGGTGTTGGCGAGTTGGAGAGAGTTGGTGGCGTTGCCTGCGCTCTTGGAGGCTTTGTCACCGGAGATTGTCCACCAGCCGTGGACGATGAGCTGACGCGGGAGGGCGAGGCCGAGGGCGTGCAACATGCAGGGCCAGTAGACGGCATGTGGGGGCACGAGGATGTCTTTGCCGATGACGTGTGCATCGGCTGGCCATTGCCCGGTTGTGTCGACAGCTGAGGCGTAGTTGACGAGGGCGTCGAACCACACGTAGGTGACGAAGTCGCTGTCGAAGGGTAGCTCGATTCCCCAGGTGAGACGTTCCTTGGGGCGTGAGATGCAGAGATCGTTGATGGGGTCTTTGAGAAATTCGAGGACTTGTTTTTGGCGAAATTTGGGGAACACCCAGTCGGGGTTGGCGTTGAGGAATTCGATGAGCCAGCCTTGATATTGCGAGAGTTTGAAGAAGTAGTTTGCCTCGGTGATGCAGGAGACGGTACCGAAAATGGCAGGCCATGTGCCGTCGGGGTTTTTGTCTTTTTCGAGGACGAACTGCTCCTGACTCACGCTGTAGTAGCCTGTGTATTCGGCTTTGTAGATGAGGCCTTCGTCGAAGAGTTTTTGGAGATATCGCTGGACGACCATCTTGTGCCGGGGCTGTGTGGTGCGGATGAAGTCGTCGTTAGAGATGTTCAGATCCTGCAGGAGTTGTTGAAAGAGGGCGGCGACTTCGTCGCAAGCTTGTTGTGGCGGAATGTCCCGCGCGGCGGCGGCTTGTTGGACCTTTTGCCCGTGCTCGTCGAGGCCCGTGAGAAAGTGCACTTCCCGTCCATGGAGTCTCTGGAAGCGCACGATGACGTCGGTGAGCACTTTTTCGTATGCGTGGCCAAGGTGAGGTGCGCCGTTAGCGTAGTCTATGGCTGTTGTGATATAGAAGGGCTTGTTGGACATGAAGAAAGGCTTTTGTTGGCCGTTTACTAAGAACGTTTGCAGTTGTTGTCGCAAGCTCTCGCTCAAGAGATGTGCTTATGCGCGTACTTCGCTTGTGTTCTGCGTGCGGTGTTTTATCCCTTCGCACCCATGCACATTTATTTTCTCGGCGTTTGTGGCACTGCGATGGGGAATGCGGCGCTGCTCATGCGTTCACTCGGGCACATGGTTAGCGGGGCGGATACCGGAGTGTATCCGCCTATGTCCGATGCGTTGCGCGAGGCAGGCATTTGCATTTTGGAGGGTTGGGATGCCGGGCGTCTGGCTGCTCTTGCGCCAGATTTGGTCGTCGTGGGCAATGTGGCTTCGCGCGGACATCCGGAGGTGGAATGGCTCTTGGAGACGCGCGCTTTGCCCTATGTGTCGTTGCCCGAGTTATTGCGCCGACACGTCCTCGACAGGCGGCTCAATATAGTGGTGAGCGGTACGCATGGCAAGACGACCACGAGCTGTATGGCGGCTGCCTTGTTGCGAGACAACGGGGCCGCCCCCGGGTGGCTTGTCGGTGGTGTGCCGCGGGACATCCCGGGCGGCGCGAGTGCTGGGCGCGACGGCGGGCTGTTTGTCATCGAGGGGGATGAGTACGACACAGCGTTTTTCGACAAGCGGAGCAAGTTCATCCAATATCTGCCCACATACTTGGTGGTGGGCAATGTGGAGTTCGACCATGCGGATATTTTCCGTGACTTGGATGATGTGCTGCGGACGTTTGCGCATGCGGTGCGCGTAGTGCCGCGCAATGGCTGCATCATCGCCAATGGGGACGATGCCAATGTCGCCCGTGTCGTTGAGGGGGTGACTTGGTGCCCGGTGTTTCGTGTGGGTGTGGGAGAGGGCAATGATTTGCGTATTTTGGATTTTGCGGAAGATGCGCTTGGTGCCTCCTTTGTGCTGTCCTGGCGTGGCGCCGTGCGGCGGGAGGTGCGCTGGGCTTTACCCGGCCTTTTCAATGCGCGGAACGCGGCCATGGCGGCCTGTGCCACGGCTTTAGGCTTGGCCGGAGGCGCCGATGGCGCAGCAGCTTTCGCCTCAATGCGTTTCGATGCACTTGGCGTTTTCCGGGGTGTCCGACGGCGGCAGGAGAAGCTCGTGGACACGCAGCGCCTTGTCGTGCTTGAGGACTTTGGGCATCACCCGACGGCGATTGCTCTCACGCTCGGTTCACTGCGGCAGTGTTACCCGCGCCACCACTTGCACGCCGCTTTTGAGCCTCGCAGTAACACATCTGTGCGCCGCGTTTTGCAGAGCGATTTTCTGGAGGCGCTTTCCGGGGCAGACAGTGTGTGGCTTGCCCCCGTGCATCGTGCTAGGGCACTTGGGGATGCGGATCGGCTCGATACGGGCCTCATCGCGGCCGAGCTTCGCAAACGCGGGCGGTGCGCGCTGGCGGCCACCGACAACGAGGCCCTTTTGACGGCCCTTTCCGGGGCCGTGGCTGTGGCGACGGAGGAAGAGCCCCATCTCGTGGTATTCTTCTCCAATGGTGCTTTTGGGGGCATTATCCAGCGTTTTGCCGCTTCGGGAGCAGCGGAGATCGGCGATGCTGGATGTGCGGCGAAACAGGCTGAAATCCCTTCCCGAAGGTTGACTTTGGGGAAGGCGGAGTTTTGATGTGCGCATATGAAAGTACCTCCTCCATCTTCAAACGCTTCGCCGGGGCGGGGCTCGTCGACTAAGCAAGGCGCGTCTTCTTTCCCAAAGTCGGTGGCGGTCTTGCTCGCACTGTTCGTGGTATTTCTTCTCGCGGGCGTTCTTTACACTTTGCGCAAGCAGCCTGCGCGCGGCGAGGAAACCGATGGTGTTGCTGCCGCGCAGCCCACATCAGCGAATGTCGGGCAATTGGCCAGCCCGGTGCAAGGCAAGTTGCCAGAGCCGCAACCTGTGCCACCAGAGCCGTCGCCGCCCGCCGTGCCAGAGGCTGCGGCAACGTCCTTGCCGCCGTCGGACGGGCCCGTTGCTGAGGCTGCGCCGGATGCATCGCCTCCTCCGGGCGTGCACAGACAGATTTTGGCGAGTAACGCCATGCGAGTTGTTCCAGAGGCGAACGAGCAGCACAAGCTTCGCCAGGAGCGGAGAGAATTGGACACTGCCCTTCTCGACCTTGCCAGACGTCTTGAAACGGAGCCACTCGCCAGGCTGGATTTCCCCCTGTTTGACGGGCAGCAAGTCCATCTTGTCGACATCAAGCACACAGCCAAGGATAGCACTGCGGGCGTGTTTTTCGCCAAGGTGGAAGGCGAGGCCCAAGGTGGGCACGCCATCCTGGCCTATGCGAAGAATGCCTTGGCAGGCTCCATTCATCTGCCTTCGAAAGGGCTCTACTTTTTGGTGCACAATGCGGCGCCACAGGGTGAGGCGCCGAACCAGAGTTTTCTTATCCAGCTGGATCCGACCAAGATGCCTAAATGTGGCACCTGTGACCCGAATAATGCTGTGCATTTGACGCCAGTTTCTGCGCAACCAAAGCCCTGATTTTTTCTCTCTCCAAGCCGTACGCGTCCTTCCCCCTTTTTTTTTCGATCTTCACCCACGTTCTTTTCTCCCTTCAGCCTTCAACCGTTTTCTCATGAACATACTGTCTTACTTTCGGAACTTTTTGCTCAAGTCACAGGCACCCTCCCAACAATTGGGCGACCAGTGCCACAGCGCGCCCAGTGGAGCAATGCCCGCTGTGCGTTTTTGTGCATCCAGCTGGGTCGTCGCCTTCGCGGCGTTGCTTGTGGTCACCCTCGCCCCGGCGTCAGTGCGGGCGCAAGAAGTACCGGAGGCAAACTGCATCGACGTCCTCATGGTTTACACCCCGGCGGTGAGGGCAGCCCTTGGCGGGGAAGATGGCGTAAAGGCCTACTCTATTTTCCTGCTTGAGGCGACCAATCAGGCTTTCGTTGACAGTAAAATTACCGGTTTGCTACGCCTCGCGCGCGCGCAGGAAGTCAATTACACCGAGAGTTCCACGGATTACAGCGTCGATCTCAGCGCCTTGACCGAAAGATCGGATGGAGTGATGGACGAAGTGCATGATTTGCGCAATGAAGTTGGGGCGGATGTGGTGACCCTGCTTCGATTGGGTAGCGTCAACGGCACAGCCGGGCTCGCTTGGCTACTGAACACGCTTGGTGGATTTCCAGACCACGCCTTCTCTGTCGTCGGGATAAATATGGGCTCCTACACCTACGCGCATGAGCTTGGCCATAATCTGGGGATGGCCCATGAGCGCGGAAACGGCGGTGGTGGCATATTTAGTTATTCGTGGGGACACGCCTTTAGGGGTACCGACGGCGTGTACTACGGCACCATCATGTCCTATGCCGGCCAAGGGATCGGACACTTTTCCAACCCCAATGTGAGTTACATGGGCGCTCCCACTGGTGTGCCCGAGGAAGATACCAATCGCTCAGCTGATGGGGCCAAAACGCTCAACCAGACCATTCCGGTCACAGCCCGGTACCGGGCTTACGTACCGGGTTTGCCCTCGCCAGTAATCACACCGCCCGGCGGAAACTTTGAGGATGAGGTGACGGTGAGCATTGCAATGCCAGAGGGAGCGGACACGGGCACGGCTCTTCGCTACACGACGGACGGAACCAACGTCACGGAGAAATCTCCGCATTACACAGAGCCATTCGTGATGCCTTACTCCGGGGAGGTCAGAGCCCGTGCCTTCAGAAGTGGCGCCCTGCCAAGCGAGCAGGTCTCTGAGACCTACAACATCCAGTATCCCAACACCATGATGCCAGTGACCATCAAGGCGGATCGCGAGCCGGACTACGTTCGCGAGGATGGAACTCCGGTCTGGAAGGAATCGGTTTCAGTGATCCTTGAGACGGCGACACCTGAGGCGCAGATTTACTACACACTGGATGGCACGACGGTTTCCCAGTCCTCCAGCACTTATCGCAGGCCCATCTTGCTGTTTCGCAGCACAGAGTTGGCTGCGCGAGCCTACAAGCCCAAGCACAATCTGGTGGCATCCACCGAAGCGTCGTTTGTGGTGGAAATTGTCCCAGTGGCCGAGGCCCCGGCCATCGAGGTGCCAGACATCAATCTTGTCCCCGGCGGAGACGGACAAACTTATAATGGTCCGGTGTGGGTCACTCTCGTGCCCTCGGCACCGGGAGACGAAGTCCGTTACATGGTGAACAACAGCACCGTGAATGAGTCCTCCCGTCTCTACACCGAGCCCTTCCTCGTCACGCGGACTTCCAACATTTACGCACGCTCCTATCGCGCCGGGCACAAGCCGAGCGAGACAGCCAACCGTTTCCTGCAAATAAATAAAATTCCCATCGCGACGCCCATTATCCATCCAGGCAGCGGAGTGTACACGCAGGATGTCAAAGTAAGCATCTCGGTGGCGACGCCGGGCATTGTCTTGCGTTACACGACCAACGGCGACGATGTCGCGGCGGACTCAGCCATTTACACGGGAGCATTTGTCTTGAGCCAATCTACCACCGTGAAGGTGCGTGGCTACCACATGGACTACTTGCCAAGCGAGCAGGCGCGGGCCGACTTTGTCGTGCGCGACCCGGCGGAAATTACACGCCTGCGCGGTGCGCAGACGGCTGCCGGCTCGGGGCACAGTCTCTTCATGACAGAGGCGGGCGAGCTGCGTGCCTTTGGCAAAAACCTGCATGGTCAGCTGGGTACGGGTGACACACTCTCGCGCTTCAGCCCCGTGCCCGTGGCGCGGGATGTCGCTGCCGTGGCGACGCAATATGAACACACCCTCTATATCACGCGGGACAACCATCTTTGGGGTATGGGCCGCAACGATTTCGGGCAACTCGGCCTCGTCGAGGCCAACGGCTCCGTCCTCGACAAGCTGGCCCCGACGCACATCACAAGCGAGGTGTTGCTCGTGGCCGTCGGTGGGTACCACAGCCTATTTTCCACGATAGATGGCGGGCTCTACACCATGGGCCGCAACAACTACGGCCAGCTCGGCATAGCCAGCGTAATGGACGCGCACACACCTACCCTCGTCACAGACGATGCCTTCCTCGTGGCCGCCGGCATGTACCACAGCTTGTTTACGACAGGCGAGGGCGTCCCCTACGCTTTTGGCCGCAATGACGATGGCCAGCTTGGCACAGGCAATTTCGCCAACCAGCGCTCTCCGGCTCGTGTGTCGATCGAAGGCGGCACAGCTGTCATCATCTCCCTCTCAGCAGGCGAGGCCCACAGCCTTTTCCTGACAAGCGACGGCACGCTCTACGGCACAGGCAGCAACACCTACGGGCAGTTAGGGAAAGATCCGACGGTGGCCACCAACAAACGCATCTTCGCCCCAGTGCTGATCGCGCGAAATGTCAAAGCCGTGGCTGCAGGCGGCTACCATACCTTGTACGTGACAACCGATGAGGAACTCTACGCCATGGGCCGTAACGACAATGGGCAGCTCGGTGACAACACGACGGACGACTCTTGGGCACCCATTCACGTGGCCTCAAACGTGACCTCTGTTTCCGCTGGTGCCGCGCACTCCATTTACACCCTGCGCGATGGCACACGCTTGAGCGTTGGCAGCAACTCCAGCGGACAACTCGGCGATGGAACGGACTCCGACAGGAGCGCTGCCGTCGTGGTGCCGACCTTGCCGCTCGTTGCCTCGCCAACCTTTACCCCGATAGCCGGGCAGTATGAGGAGAGGCTGGAGGTGAAGCTCCAAAATGCCGCCAGCGCTGCCGGAGCTATCATTCGCTACACCTTGGACGGCTCGGATGTGACGCCTACCTCGGCAGTGTACAGCGCCGGAGCCATCCCGGTGGTGACGGTCACCACGAGTACTGGGCCGCTCTCCCTCGTCGTGAAGGCTCGTGCTTACATGACCGGCGCCAGCCCGAGCATTCAGGTGAAGGCACAGTACGTGGTCGTCCCTGTGCAGGGGCGCCGGGCTCCGGAGATCTCACGCCAGCCGCGTTCTCAGGCCGTCGCCGCCGGGCACTCCGCTTCCTTTACTGTGATAGCCGCAGGCACACCCACACCCGCTTATCAATGGTTCTTCGACGGGCGCGCCATTGTGGGAGCAAATGCGCCCGTGTATAAAATCGAGCGCGTGGGGAATGACAATACGGGTACTTATTGGGTCGAGGTCTCCAACGTCATCGGCTCTGTATCGTCGGAGAGTGTTTCGCTCGTTTTGGATTTGCCGCCGGTGGTTACCCGCCAGCCCGTATCCCAGAATATTTACGAAGGTGATACCCTAAGCCTCAATGTCACCGTCTCAAACGAGAGTGCTTCCCAGCTCTCCTACCAGTGGTACCGCGACGGCACTGCCATCCTCGGCGCCACAGAGGCCTCCTACTCCTTGCCGGACGTGCGCGTGTCGCAAGGTGGGGCCTATGATGTCGTCGTCTTCAACTCGGCTGGTTTTATCCGCTCGGCAAAAGCCATCGTGAACGTGATCGCGCGAAATGGCCCGCCTCTCATTTTGCGCCAGCCTGCTCCTAGGTCTGAGCTTTGGCAGGGGGCGGAACTCGCGCTCTCAGTGCACGCCTCAAGTCCAAATTCAAGCACTCTCTCCTACCAGTGGTATCGCAACGGAAAACAGATACGCGGCGCCAAGAACGAGGAGCTCGTCATCAAGAAAGTCTCCACGGGGGATGACGGCGAGTACACAGTTGTCGTGAGTAACTCGTCGGGCGAGACGCGCAGTGCTGTGGCTAGGGTCGTCGTGCAGTTGACGAGTAAACCCAAGATTGTCGCCCAACTGCCCAAAATGGTGGCAACGGGCAACGGGAAGACCGTCACCCTGAGCGTGGAAGCGACCGCCAACCCGCCGCCCACCTACCAATGGTATCGCAACGGCAAGCCCGTTCCCGGTGCCACTTCGGCCAGCTACACCATCGAAAACGCGAATAGCGACGACTTGGGCACTTACTACGTCGTCGTCTCAAGCGGTGTGCGCAAGGTTACCAGCGCCAAGACCAATCTACTCTTCGTCTCACCGCCGCAGATACTTTCGCAGCCTCGTGGCGAGGTTTTCGCTCTGCAGGGCAAAGGCGTGGAACTCTCCGTGAAAGTGGCCTCGAACAAGGTCCGCCCAACCTATCAATGGTACCTTGATGGCGTCCCCTTGGACGGAGCGACTGCGGCAAAATATAAAGCCACAGAGAGCGGGATTTACACTGTGGCGGTGAAAAACGGTGCAGGGGAGACTGTGGCAGAGATCGCGCGCGTGAAAGTCATCGTGCCGCCCAAGATCTCTAGCTTCAACGCCAGTAACACGAGCATTGTGGCCGGCGACCCTGTTTCGTTTGAGGTCAACCTCGCGCCGGGGACGGGGACTCCAGACCTTGTCTACATCTGGCTGAAAAACGGAAAAGTCATTGCAGACGCGCCTAATGCACCAATTTTCACTTTGGTGGGCCTCGATAAAACGGCGAAAATTTCTGTGCGCGTCACCAATGGCGGCGGGAAGGCTGTCGGCAAGGCGAGCAGTAGCGCCATCACAGTGCGAGTCGTGGCACCGCCCTCGGTGACACGCCACCCGGTGAACCTTGAGTTGAGGTCTGGACAGACGGGCAAGCTCACCGTTGTAGCCGCAGGCCTTAAGCCGTTTACCTACCAGTGGTATAAAGACGGTGTACGCGTGGAGGGAGCCACGGGCAACACGCTCACTTTAACAAGGGTCACTGCTGCAGATGCGGGCATCTACCACGTGGCGGTGAACAATCCTACGGGCCGCACGGTGGTGTCCAACGCTGCTGAAGTACGCGTCATCTCCAGCGATGTTGCCGGGAGTCTCAGCAGCATCGGCGGGGACTTCTCGCCCATCATGCCTTCTACCGTGTCTGCCTCTGGTGTGCTTTCTTTCTCGTCCGCCGCAACGCTCGCGCCAGAGCTTGTATCTGCTTGTTTGCAGAAACGCCCGCTGGTACTTCTGCCAGGAGACAAGCTTGTCTTCGGAAACGCCAGGCCGAACCTCATGCCTGTTCCCATCTTGGAAATCCTCGGGGCCTCGCGTTTGGTCGGAGGTGTTTACACCTACGAGCTTCGCGAAAACGGTCTTGCCGTGTTCACTTGCACTCTTGAGAGCACCGATGCCGAAGGCAACGCGCAGGCGCAGCACATCCGCTGCGAATTGGTCTTCGTCGAAAACGACTGGGGCTTTTACCGCATCGCCGCAGAAGCCACAGACACAGTGCCAGCGGGCAACGAGGGTTACAGTACTTTCGAGCTGCACCACGAGGGGGACTGATGTCCACAGATTCGCAGAGAGGGGCACGGCACGTGCCCCAGCCTGTAGTCTCCCTGTTTGCCGGGCATTGCGGTTTTTCCCCGCAGATGTTCGGCGAAGCGCGCTTGGCGGTTAGGGAAATTTACACAGGGGTAAACGCCCACCAATGACAGATTCTCCCCTGCACGCTCTTCGACGCTACTTCGGATTCGCCGAGTTTCGCGAACCGCAGCAAGCGATTGTTAAAAGCATCCTTTCGCAGCGGGACACCCTCGTTGTGATGCCGACGGGTGGCGGCAAATCGCTCTGCTATCAGCTGCCCGCAATGCTTTTGCCAGATGTCACCGTCGTAGTTTCCCCCCTCATCGCCTTGATGAAGGATCAGGTAGATGCCCTCACTGCGCGCGGCATCCCGGCGGGCATGATCAATAGCTCCCAAGGCACCGAAGAGCAGCGCAACGTTTTCAATCGCATCCGCGCAGGTGTGCTGAAACTCGTTTACATCGCTCCAGAGCGTTTCCGAAGTGATTATTTCGTGGAGATGCTCGCCAGCGTGAAAGTCTCCCTCTTCGCAGTTGACGAGGCGCATTGCCTTTCTCAGTGGGGGCATGATTTCAGGCCAGACTATTTGCGCCTCGGCGATGCCCGTGCACGCGTGGGCAACCCGCCCGTCGTCGCCCTCACCGCCACCGCCACACCCGAGGTGCGCGACGACATCGTCGCGCAGATGCGCCTGAGCGAGCCGACCTTGTTCGTCGCCGGTTTTGCGCGGAGCAATCTGCACTTTTCCGTCAATTTCATCGGGTCGGATAATGCCCGTGGCGGGGAATCGCTTTTCGAGGCCAAGATCGCACGCATCAAGGCTCTCGTGAGAGAGCACCGTACGGGCATCATTTATTGTGCCACGCGCAAGAGCGTCGAGAGCGTGGGAGAGGCCCTAGCCCCTCATTGCATCACCTATCACGGAGGGCAAGGCGACGACACGCGCACTAGCGCCCAAGAGCGCTTCATGCGAGGCGAGGCACCGTTAGCTGTCGCCACAAACGCCTTTGGCATGGGCATCGACCGCGCCGACATACGTTTTGTGGCCCATTATGAAATGCCGGGAAGCATGGAAGCCTACTATCAGGAGGCCGGGCGTGCCGGGCGCGACGGCCAGCCAGCTTTTTGCGAGATGCTTTTCAATTACAGCGACAGGCGCGTTCAGGAGTTTTTCCTCGAAGGCACCAACCCAAATCGCGAAACGATCCAACACGTTCTCACCTCTCTCTGGAAACTCGCCGACGCCGACAAAACCGTTCGTTGCTCCGTTGACGATTTGACGGAAAAAATCTCCCGAGACACCCATCAACGAATCAATCCCATGGCCGTTGGCACAGCCCTCACCATCCTCGGGCGCCACCGCATCATTGAACGATTTGACATCCCCGGGATACGCATCCGTGGTACCCGCCTCCTCCAGCCTCCCGAACAACGCAACAGGTTGGAACTCGACTGGGCCAGCCTCTCCAAGAAACGCATACGCGACGAACGCAAACTCGACGCCGTCATCCAATACGCCTACGCCAACACTTGCCGCCAGACTTGGATCCTCAATTATTTTGGCGAAACCCACGGCACAGCATGTATGCATTGCGATAGCTGCCTTGCCACAAAGGAGGGGCAGCCCCAAGTGCGCGCCCCCGATGACGTTGAACTCATCCTCGTCTTGAAAGCCCTCAGCGGCATTGCGCGTATGAGCGACCGTATCGGACTTGATGAATGGCAACCACGTTTTGGACGCCAACGCATCATCGAGTGCCTCATCGGCGCCAATACTGCGAGCGTTCGCAGCGCCAGTCTTGATAAACGCCCGACCTACGGTATCTTGCGCGAAGAGGGGCGCGACTACCTCGACGCACTCTTCAGCGAAATGCAAAAGGCCGGCCTCATCCAAAGCATTCAGAAAAATATCGATGATGGGCTGACTATCGCCCTGTGCGGTTTGACGTCGCTCGGCTCTCAAGTGATGCGCGGTGTCGGTAGCTTCCAATTGGACTGGCCAGCGCGCGGGCACGGAGCTGTGCCAAGCACCAAAGTGGCAAGCTCGCTCCATCGGAAAAAGCCAAGGTCGCTCATACGCGAAACGCTCAAGCTCGAAGAAAAACCGAAAGAATATGCACCCTCGAGTAGAAATAAAAAACGCCGCGTACTCCCAGAATTCGTCAAACAAAAGATTGCTGCTCAACGCGCCACCTCGCGCCGCAACAGATCGAATAGCATCTAGCATCTTATAACTTCCAAAATTTCGGATAAAGGCGGGAGCGTTTGATGCGGGCGTCCTTGGTGGTCGAAGCGCCTGTTGATTTGCGCGCCGTGCTGGTTGTGGTGCCACTGCCAAGCCACGACCTCGCGCCGTATGGATGCGAGGTCCAGAATGCGACGATGCAAGCACTGGCTGACGAGGGCGCTCTATTCGATCTCGGCGATCTCGCTCCGTGGAAAATTAGAGCAGTTTTGGAATAAAAGACTGCTCTATTTGTTTACCCAAGGTTATACTTTGTCCACTACTGAATCCGGCACAACGGCGTATGGGCGTTGGTGAGCGAGGATTCCCCCCCCCCCAAGGGTAAGCCCACAAGTATCGGACTCCCAAGAACCTCGCAGTTGGCTCTATTACATAGTTCGAGTTCATGATTTGTCATCAAATAAAAATGGCATTTTAATAATTTTACCGGACTTCAATTGGGCACACAAAACATGTTCGCGACGGGCAATCTTTTCATCAAGAGAAAAACCTTGCCTGGGGCGTATTTTCAGCAAATAACGATCCACAGATGGCGTGAAGTCAGCAATTTCCAAAAGATCCGAATTGA